>NZ_JAAGPS010000035.1:0-55321 GCF_017105025.1 Paraburkholderia sp. Ac-20336
TCTTCATTTGGAAACCTCCTGCGTGAGCTGATGGGCACGACGCATCCACTGTACAGGCAGTTGCAGATGCGCTCTGTCGCCTGGCTTCCCTTACCCGTTGCCGGGGGGAGGCGTCCATACCATCTAACACGCTCTAGTCTGCCGCATCGTACTGGTGATAGCCGAGGTAGCCGTTATGGGTGTCCTCTACCTTGGTGATTCGCCGGTGCCCGTTCTCCTTCGCGACGAACACCACGAGGTTTTGCCTATCCTGTGGCTTCACGCCAAAAGTCACCGGTATAACGGCCACGCCATCGAGCATGATGGCAGGATGCACGAGCATCGTTTCAAGCCATACATGCGGGTCGAGATCCTGAACGCGCGTGAAGTAGTCGGCATCCCCAGGGAGACGGTGGTGTTTGTAGTCGTCTCTCAACGTATCTACCGTGTTTTTCGACACGTAGCGATAGATGGCGTTGTCCGTTAGCTGAAAGTAGTGGGCATCGCGCGTGTCCTGCTTTCCGATGTACCAGGTGTAGAACTCCCGGACCGTCGCTTCGGGCGTCTCCGCCGCCACGGCGGACTGCATGATGCTCAAGCCCAGAACAACGGCCAGCAAGGCGAACGTGCGCAAGAAAATGTTTTTCATCGTCAGTCGTGTCGATAGATTTTGTCGGCGGGCCGGTTTTCACAAAGGAGTTCCACGGTATTGGATTGTCGTGCAAACGAGTAGTGGCAAACGGCCCTCGTAAACACAAACCGTGTCCCGATGAATAGCAAAGCGGTTGACCTGGCACGCCATGACCGTCGATCTACCTGATAGATCAGCCGCGAGGTACTGGCGACCAAACATTGCAGAAGGTAAACTCCACGATATCTCTCTGCTCGCGCGAACGGGTATCTAAGCCAGCCCGTTCAGCAGACACTCGCATTTTCCTGTTCACATTCCCATCCAACGTTCCCACTCCCCCGCGAAAACCCACCTTGAGACGCCCGCGCTATTTATCGAGCGTTTCCCACGTTCTCCGCTTCGCCGCCTCCTTTTACAGTGAGCCATCGATTGCGTGAACGCAACAACCGCTGCCGCGCCGGTCAAGCACATCACGGCCGGCTCGCGAGTCGCTCGCGCCAGCTAGTCGATCGGCTCGATCTATCGAACGAAGGCGGCGGGACGCGCACAGCGTCCCGCCATTGACAGAAAATCCTCATAAGCCGTGCAGCGACACGACGAGCAGCACAGCAACGACAATCGCCACCACGTCTTCAATCAGCGCCGCCGGTGCATCGCGCCCGAACATTCGCGCCAGCGCGCCGCGCGCCTTGGCCCCGCCGAGCGTGCCGATGATCGCACCGACCGCACCGAGCACCGCCCCGAGTACGCCGACGATCGCACCACCCGCGAGACCGCCATGCGCCCCGCTGATCGCCGCGCCGCTCAACGCACCGAGCACGATGCGCGCCCCGAACTGCAGCGGCACCTTGCGGCTCGGTGTTTCGGGCAACTGATCGGTAATCAGTTCGACCACGGCCAGCACGGTGAAGATATACGGGGTGGCAGCAAAACCGAAAAAAGCGAGCGGCGTGCCTTGCAAGGGCAGCCATCCCAGACGCGCGGCCCAACTGACGGCGGTGGGTGCAATCATGGCGCGCAGGCCGGCGACGACACCGATGAGCAAAGCCAGAACATACACGGACATAGCGGGCTCCCGATCGAGGGTAATGACGTACGGTTGAACGAGCCGACGCCTTCACTCGCGCGCCGGCGGAACATGTCGATCATTCCATCTGAACAGTCAACTTCTCGCTACACATCGAGGCAACCGCCGTAGCCGCCCGTCACCGTCCCCTCCCTGCCGCTTCACGCCGCGCGCCCGTTATCGTCCAGGCGTCGCCGCGCCGGTGCTCGCCCTCTTCGATGCGGCCCTAGTGTCGCACAATTCTTCTGAACAAAATCTGACGCGACGATATACGGTCGCCGTCAACGATGCTAATTTATCCAGCTCACAAGAAAATCTAATGCCTGCACCATGAGACCGTATCTTCCGCTGAACGCGTTGCGCGCCTTCGAATCGTCCGCGCGACATCTGAGCTTCACGCGCGCCGCGCTCGAACTGAACGTGACCCAGGCTGCCGTCAGCCAGCAGGTCCGCTCGCTCGAAGAACGGCTCGGCACCGCGTTGTTCAAGCGTCTGCCGCGCGGCCTCGCGATGACCGAAGAAGGTCTCGCGCTGCGCCCGGTACTCTCCGATGCATTCGATCGCATCGAGGCCGTACTCAGGCGGTTCGACGGCGGTCACTTTCATGAGGTGCTGAGGGTCGGCGTGGTGGGCACGTTTGCGGTCGGCTGGCTGATGCCGCGGCTCAAATCGTTTCGCGACGCGCATCCGTTCGTCGAACTGCAACTGCTGACGAACAACAACCTCGTCGATCTCGCGACCGAGGGCCTCGATTTCGCGATCCGTTTCGGCGACGGCACATGGCCCGGCTCGCTCGCGACAAAACTGCTCGACGCGCCGCTCACGCTGCTCTGCACGCCGGAGACCGCCGCGCGTCTCGCGCGACCCGACGATCTCGCCAACGAAACCTTGCTGCGCTCCTATCGCGTGGACGACTGGATGAGCTGGTTTGCCGCCGCCGGCATCGCGCCGCGGCCGGTGCGCGGGCCGGTGTTCGATTCGTCGCGGCTGATGGCGGAAGCCGCGATGCAGGGCGCAGGCATCGCACTCGCGCCCGCACTGATGTTCGAGCATGAGATCAACACGGGACGTCTCGTGCGCCCGTTCGACGTGGAAGTCCAGGCGGGCAGCTACTGGCTGACCTGTCTGAAGAGCAAGCCGATGACACCGGCAATGGTGCTATTCAGTCAATGGATCACGAAGGCCGCGGCCGCTTAGGGATTTGCGTGATTTGCATCTCGAGGCCCGAAGCTTGTGCCGACTTGAAACTGCTTGAGACTACTTGAAACTAGCAGGCGGGCACCGCGCGGCATTGTCCGCTCATTGCAGGCCGCTCGGCTTGCGGCGGAAACACGTTCCATGAGCCGTCGCCGTGACGGAAGAAGAAGATCGACAGCAGTCCTTCGGGCTTCAGCGCCTCGACGCAGACATAACGCTGCGAGGTGCGATGGCAGAACCGCACGACGCGCGCGGGCGTCGACGGCGTTGGCGCGAGCCATTTGTCGACGGCCCAGCGCAAGGTTTTTTCGACGGCAACCATGATGCTCTCCTCGAATCTTCTGCTGCTGCGCGCGCGGCCCCGATTGCGCTACGTTCACGCGAGTTGCGCGACGCGCGCACTACGTCCGCGGCTTTTTGCACCGTTGCTCGCCCCGCTTTCGACGAACGCCTTCACGAGACACATCAGCGCGCGCATACCCGTACGCGGATGGCGCAGGCAGCAATGCACCTGTTCGCTGCGGCTTTCGCCGAGCAGGCACCATGCGCAGAAGTGTTCGCAGTTATTGGTCAGCAGGCGGTAGCGGTTTTCGCCGAGACGCGAACGCGCGCGGCGCACCGCTTCGTCGCCGGCATAGCGGGCGCTCGGCGTCGGACGGATCGACAGCGGATGACCGGCCGCGAAGCGCGCGATCTCCACTTCCTCGACCGGCCCGCGATGCGCCGAACTCGCAAAGCCGGCGTAATGAACGACGCGGCCGTTGCCGACATAGATGCCGTGATGTTCGTAGCCGTTGCGTTGCGTGACGAGATGCGCGCCGATCGGCAGATCGATCGTCGATGATGCGTCACTGCGTTGCCGGCTTTCCTTGCCTGTATCGAGCGTGCGGGTGTTCATGGCTGGCCTCGTTCGGATTTCCAACACGGTTGCGACAGCTTTTCGCATCATCCGGGCCATGCATGGAAAAGCCCTTGTTTACAGGGTTTTCGGCTGATTTCGGATTTTCTGAAGGGTGAGGATGTCGGCGGCAAGCCGACAGGATTCGCGTCGATATGTTGGCGCGCGGCGCTCTTTTGCGGCACTCGTAGGAGCGCGTACCGCGCGGCAGGCCGGCCTCGGGAAAAACACCAGGAAGTCGTTCGACGTGTTGGGGCACACACCGATTCGAATGCGCGTGTGTTGGCCGCAGGCCGACTCATTGCCATTGGCGTCGTCCCTTGCATCACGCACGGCGTCCGGAATCGCCCGACAGTCAACGCACGGCCCGAAATGCGCGGCGCTCGGCACACATTGGCATGGCACTTGCATCGTTGTCCGCAACATCCTTCAACCGCGCGCGTTGCACACGCGACGAACCGGAGAACGCCATGTCCCGCATCACAGTCGATGATCTCCCGCTGAACCTCGCGCTCGACCGCAAGGCGATGGCCGCGATTCGCGGCGGCGGTGGCGCGCCGTGGGTATATGGCTGGATTCAGCCCTACGTGCCGCAAACGCCGAGCATCGGACCCGTCGTCAATCTGTACGAGGTGTCCAACAACTTCTATGCTAACCAGATGATCAACCAGTTCCAGTCGGTCGACGTGCGCAACACCGGCTCGAACTCGAACATCAACGTCTCTCCCGACGCACGCAGCAGAAACGATATGGTGTAGCCGTTGTGACCTGTGCGAGCCCATTTCGCTGGACGTCGTCCGCGCGCTCCGACGCGGGACGCGTACGCGAAATCAACGAAGACGCCTGCCTCGATCTGCCCGAAGCCGGCCGCTGGGCCGTCGCCGACGGCATGGGCGGGCACGCGGTCGGCGATCTCGCGAGCCGCACCGTGATCGAAGCGTTGAGCCGGCTCGCGGCGCCGCGCAGCATCAGAACCCTGATCGCCGATACGCGCGCGCGGCTGCAAGGCGCGAACCGCCAGCTACGCGACGAGGCCGCGCGCCGCCGGGTGCAGCGAATCGGCAGCACCGTGGTCGTGCTGCTCGCGTACGATCGTTTTTGCGGCTACGTATGGGCAGGCGACAGCCGCATCTATCTGTATCGCGCGGGACAGTTGCGGCAACTCACGCGCGATCACAGCCATGTCGAGGAGTTGCGCTCGCTCGGCGTCATCACCGAGGAAGAAGCGCGCCATCATCCCGCGCAGCACATGATTACGCGCGCGGTCGGCGCAACGGACCTGCTCGAACTCGACGACGATGCCATCGAAGTCGCCGACGGCGACCTGTTCCTGCTGTGCAGCGACGGCCTCAGCAACGAACTGAGCGACGCCGACATCGCCGGCGTGCTGACGTCCACCGAGCGCGAGAACGTATGCGGAGCCCTGGTCGAACTCGCGCTCGCACGCGGCGGACGCGACAATATCACGGCCGTGGTCGTCGAAGCGCAAGACCCGAATGCGTCGGAGAAGACCTTATTGAATCCCGCGCCGTGAGCGCGGCTTTTCTTGCGCTTTTGCGTGCGGTTCCGGATCGCGTTGGAGCCGACCGGACTTCAGGCTTCGCCGTCTTCTTCCTCCGGCTCGTCGCTGCCGTTCTGTTTTCCCGCCGGTACATTGCGATTGCGATAATCCTTCGAATGCAGTCCATGCTTTTTGAGCAGCATCTGCAGATGCGAGCGGTTCATGCCGATCCGTCTCGCCAGTTCGGCAACGGTGCCGCTCACCTCGCGCAGTCCACGTTCGAGAAACGCCTTTTCGGCGTCGTCGCTCGCGGCACGCTTCGCGTCGCTCAACGACATCAGATTCGCGACGCTGATCGGCTGTGCGCCGTTTGCGTGCATGCCATCATCCGCGGCGGCCGTCGTGGAACCAGGCGCAGCGGGCCGCATATCGAGCGGCAGATGATCGACGTCGGCCATCTCGCCCGCGAGACATGAAATGCGGTACATCACGTTGCGCAATTCGCGGATATTGCCGGGATACGCATAGCTCAACAAAAAGTCCCGCAAACGCGGCGTCAATCTGACGGGCCGGCGCTTCAGGCTGCCGGCCGCCTCGTCGCCGAACCATGCAATCAGCAGCGGTATTTCATCGCGACGCTCGCGCAACGGCGGCAGCGTTACGTGAATCACGCTGAGCCGATAGAACAGATCCTCGCGAAATTTGCCCTCTTCGCTGAGCTTGCGCAGATTGCGATTGGTCGCCGCGACAATGCGCGTATCGACCGCAATCGTTTCGTCGGACCCGACACGCTGAATCTCGTGCGCTTCGAGCACACGCAGCAGTTTCACCTGCCCCGCCAGCGGCAATTCGCCGATCTCGTCGAGAAAGATCGTCCCCGTATGCGCGCTTTCGAATTTGCCCTTGCGATCATTCGATGCGCCCGTGAACGCGCCCTTGCGATGACCGAACAGTTCCGATTCAAGCAGGTTGTCTGGAATCGCGCCGCAATTCACGGAGATAAACGGCTTGTCCGCACGCGCGCCATTCGCGTGAATCACTTTTGCCATCAACTCCTTGCCGGTGCCGCTCTCGCCGTCGATCAACACGGGCAAATCGGTCGGCGCCGCTTTCTCGGCGATTTCGAGCGATTCAAGCAGGCGCGGATTGTCACCGAACGTTCCCTCGAAAATAAAGCTGCGTTCGAGCAATGCCTTGCGGCGCGCGCCGCGCGATTGATCCGCGGACTCCTGCGGCTCGGCGGCCACGGCCGCCTGCACGAAACGCTCCTTGTGCGAAAGCTGCATCACTTCGTCGCGCAGCGAGGTGGCTTGCCTGAGCAGCTTGTCGATATCCGCGCGTTCGAGCCGCGACGACCAGCGCAACGTCGAGCGCAGAATCTCGATCCGCTCGATCAGCCCTGCATACGAAATCGCGGGACTGGCCTCTTCCGTCTGATCGAGTATCTTCATCATGATGCACTCAACTGTTTCTGCACGAGCTGGTAATACATGCCGCCGCGTTGAATCAGTTCTTCGTGACGGCCCTGTTCGACAATCGCGCCTTCATACAGCACGAGAATCTTGTCCGCGCGCATGATCGTGCTGAGCCGGTGCGCGATGATTATCGCAGTGCGGCCTCGCAGAATGTCGTGCATATTGCCGAGAATATTGCTCTCCGATTGCGAGTCGAGCGCCGAGGTCGCTTCGTCGAATACGAGCAGACGCGGATCGTGATAAAGCGCGCGTGCAATACAGAGCCGCTGGATCTGCCCGCCCGACAACCCGATACCGCGCTCGCCGACGATCTGCTCATAACCGAGCGGCATCTTGCTGATAAAGCCATGCGCGTCGGCCATCTTCGCGACTTCCTCGATGCGGCGGCGCTCGGGCGCATCGTCGCCGCTCGCGATGTTCTCGGCAATCGTGCCGGAAAAGAGCAGATTGCTTTGCATCACGTAGCCGATCTGCGCGCGGAAATAGTTCTTGTCGATCACACCGGCATCGTAGCCGTCGATCGTCATCTTGCCTTCGGTTGGCTGATAGAAGCCGACCAGCAGTTTCGCGAGCGTCGTCTTGCCCGAGCCGCTGCGCCCGACTATCGCCACCAGTTCGCCGGGCTTGATGTCGAAGCTGATGTTTTCGAGCACATAAGCCGAATCGTCTTCGCCATAGCGGAAATAGACGCCGCTCAGGCTGATTTCGCCTTGCAGTTCCGGCAGCATGACTCGCGAAGGCAGGTCCTGCGGTTTCTGTTCGGGCTCGATGTCGAGCACGTCGCCGAGCCGCTCCATCGCCACGCCCGCGTCGTTGAGCATGCTCCACAGGCCGACGAGCCCCATCAATGGACCCAGTACGCTGCCCATGAATGCATTGAACGCGATCAACTGACCAATCGACAATTCATGCGCGAGCACCAGATTCGCGCCGACCCATAGAATCGCGATCGTCGTCGCCGCATTGAGCAACTGGCTGCCGAAGCTGACGAGAATACCGAAAGCATGCGCGCGATACTGCAATTCGAGCGCCTTCGCGTACTTCTTCTCCCAACGCAGCCGCACGGGCCGTTCGATGCCCATACCCTTGACGGTCTCGACACCGGAGAGCGCTTCCATCAGGAACGACTTTGCCTCGGTCGACGCGGTGAACACCTCGCGCGCATAGGACTTGATCTTCGGCGTCGCGATAACGGTCAAGGCCATGATCGGAATCACGAACGCGATCAAGACGAGCGTCATCTTCACGTTGTAGACAAACATGATCGTGAAGTAGATGAAGATCATCAGCAGATTCAGCGCGGTGGTCACGGTCGACTCGGTCAGAAACGCACGAATCGTCTGGTTCTCCTGAAAGCGCGCGAAGATATCGCCGGTTTTTCGCTTCGCGAAGAACGAGAACGGCAGCGACAACGTATGCTTGAAGAATTGCGACATCATCGCGAAGTCCATGTTACGCACCATGAAATTCGCGAGATAGGCGCGAATCGTCGACATCAATTGCGAGAACACGTTGGAAATAATCAGGCCGCCGATTAGCAGATGCAGCAAGCTCACGTTCTGATGCACGACCACGCCGTCGAGAATATTCTGGATAATCAGCGGCGGGATCACGCCCAATACCTGAATCACGAAGGTCGCGAGAAACAGGTAGCCGAGTATCGTCCGGTATGGCTTCAGGTAGCCGACAAAACGTATCCACGGCGAGCGCGCGGCCGACATCTGCAATAGCTGCGGCCCACCGGTAAACAGCAGACACGTACCGCTCCAGCCGCGCTCGAACTCCTCCACCGTGAGTTTTCTGAAGCCGAGCGCCGGGTCGGCCAGCCACACATACTCTTTCGAAAGCCCGTACACGACGACGTAGTGATAGCCTTCCCAATGCACGATGAACGGCAGATCGAAGCCGCGCAGCGAATCGAACGTGCATTGCACGCCGCGTGTCGCAAAGCCGAGCGATTCGCCGGCGCGCGCGAGGCTGTCGAGCGTCGCGCCTTGCGTCGTTACGTTCGCGAGTTCGCGCAGCTTGCCGAGCGTCATCGGAATGCCGTAGTGGCGGCAGATCATCGCGAGACACGCGGCACCGCAATCCATTTCCTCGGCCTGCTCGACGAGCGCAAAGCGCTTGATGATCTTCTCGCCGAATTCCGGCTTGCTCCGCAAATCGAGCATCAACGGCAGCTTGCGGCGCTGCTCCAGGCGCTTTTGCCGCTGCAATTCGCGGTCGCCATAACGGATGCGTTCGTCGAGTACTTCGCGCAGCTTCGGATTGCGTTCGAGAATGAAATGCACCGTGCGTTCGGGAATCACGAGCAAACGCGTGTCGGTGGACGCGACGACCGAAGCCATCTGCTCCTGGCGCATCAGGCACGCCTTTTCGCCGAATATCTCGCCCTCGCCGAGCGTCGCGAGCGTGTAATCGCGCCCTTCCTCGTGCCGGACGATGCGAACCTCGCCTTGCCGCACCACATAGAGACGGCGATCGTCACGGCCATCCTGCCTGAGAATCTCCTTGCCGGCAGACACTTTCTTCGCACCGACGCTGCGCACGTATTCTTCGAGTTCGGCCTTGTTCAGCTTGCCGCGCAGATCGAACAGTTGCGCGACGAAGCCGCCCGCCGAATTGATCGCAACATAGCTCGCAACGAACGCCAACGCCGCCTGATTGCCGGCCATCACCGGCTCGATCGCCGTGCGCGGAATAAACAGCAATTCGGTTTTTGCCGAAGCACGCACCGACGCTTCGTGGATATACGTGCGCAACATCGCGATGTCGGCGAAGATCTCGCCCGACTTGCGCACGCCCATGCTGGTTTCCTTGCCATGCTCCTCGGTAAAGATGCGCACGGAACCGGAGCGGATCACATACAGACCATCGGCAACTTCGCCGGTCGAGCAGACCGTTTCACCGAACGAATAGAAACGTGCCTGCGCATACTCGGCGAGCCGCTCGATCTCGTCGCGCGAGAACGGCGACAGTATTTCCACCGAGGCCAGAAATTCGGCGGTGGAAGGCGCGGTCTGGGGAGCGTCCATGGGCGTCGAATTCGAATCGGGCGAGCGCGTTAGCGCGCTTCGATCACGTGTTCCTGCGCGCGGGCAATCAGCCAGCTCTCGCGCAGCAGGCGGCGGATTTCAGTGGCCACGTCGGCGTCGAGCATGGCCGGATATTTGGCCGTCACCGCGAAAATCTCGAAGCACGAACGGTCCGCCGAGGCGAATGGTCCGAGCAGATCGCCGACCGCTGCATTGAAGATTTTCGCTTCGATATCGGGTTTCAACGAACCGCGCAGTACCTTGCCGATTACGCCGCCCGATTCGCGCGTATCGGCAATCGAATGCTCCTGCGCCATTTCCGCGAAACTGCCGGGGTCGTCGCGCAGATACGAAATCATTTCCTTCGCCTTGCCCTCGCTGTCGAGCACGATATGGCTCACCTCGATCGAATCGAACTTCGGTGAATTGAGCGCGAAGTAATCGCGGATCGCGACATCGTTACCGACCTCGTCGAGCATCTTCTCCTGATAGAGCCCGTCGGTAATGAATACCTCGAATTCGTCGAGGCTCACATGCAGCGCGTCGAGATAATGATTCATGTCCGCCGCGCGATGCAGCCCGCGCACGCGGCGAAACTGGTCGGCACGCTGCTGGATTTCTTCGGCACTCACGGCCACGCCCTGCTTTTTCGCCGCATGCACGGTGAGCTTGTCGCGCACGATCTGCTCGATCAGGCTCTCGAACTGGCCCGTCAGTTTCAGAAGACGAATGAACTCGTCGATGTCCACGACTTCGTCGTCGATACGCACTATCGCGGTCATTTGATCCGCTCCTTTGATTGACGTGTCATCGTTGTGCTCAACCCGCCACCTGTCTGAACGGATCGAGACCGAGGTCGATCAGGCGCCGCTCGCGCACGACGATTTCCGCGTTGGCGGTCATGCCATAACGCAATGGATAACGCGTGCCGGCCACCTGGTAGTAGTCTTTATCGAGCGTGACGCGGCCCTCGTAGACCGGCTGCTTGTCCTGCACCGACGGTTTCGTCGCCGGAGAAATAGATGCGAGCGTGCCGCTGATAAGCCCGTAGCGCTGATACGGAAACGCATTGAACTTCATCCTGACCGGTTGCCCCTCATGCAGAAACGCGCGATCGTGCTCGGCGATTTCGATCTTCAGCACGGGCCGCGCGTCTTTCGGCGCAATACCGCCGAGCGGCGCATTCGCCTGAATCTTGTCGCCGCGCTGCGTCGACGTGACGTCGGTAATGACGCCCGAAACCGGCGCGAGAATCAGCAGGAAGTTATCTTTGTCGATGTTCTCGAAACGGACTCGCGCGGCCGCATCGGCTTCGAGACGCGCGCTTTGCAATTGCACGCGCAGCTTGTCTTCGGCATCGGTGATATCGCGCACGGCCGAGTCGTATTGCAACTGAAGATCAGTGCTTTGCTGCCCGCTGGTTGCCAGTTGCGCATTCGCCTGCGCGTATTCGTGGCTCAGGCGGAAGTCGAGTTCCGCAAGTTTCGATTGCGCGACACGATAGGCGTTATCGGCTTCGAGCGCCGCCGTGCGCTTCTGCTCGACCTGCAATTCGGCAATGCCGCCGCCACCGGGCTGCGCGAAAAGCCGCGAATACCGGTCGAGTTCCTGGCGTGCCGCTTCGCGCGTGCGACGCGCATTGTCGAGTGCGCTGCGGGCTTCATCGAGTTCGGCTTTCTGTCCTTCGGCCAGCTTCGTCGTACCCTCGGAAACGCGGTTTTCGTGCAGTCGCTCTTCCACTTCGAGTTGCGCTTTCAATGCAGCGGCCTTGCGTTCAAGCAGCGCCTTTTTCTCGGGAAACTGCTTCCATTCGCGCTCGGCGTCTTCGAGCTTGAGTTGCGCCTGCAACGCATTACTCGCGGCTTCGATCGCGCCGCGTGCATTGAGCCGCGCGAGCACGTCGCCTTTCGACACCGGCTGTCCCTCGGCGATATAGAGGTCGGCGAGTTCGCCGTCGATCGGCGCGTAGATGCGCCGTACCTCCGATTCCGGCGACAAGGTGCCCGGCGCGCTGACGATCACGTCCGCGCGGCCGACGAACGACCACAGCAGTCCCGTCACGACTAGCGCCACCATCGCCCAGATCAAGGCGCGCGCGATCCGCACCGGCTCCGAGGTCAGAATCGCGATGCCTTCGACGCTGTGATCTTCGAGCGCCTCGGACAACGGTCTAGGGTGTGGGTCGCGTTTCACTCTGATCGCCTCCAATCAGCGAGAGCTTCGCTTTCAATAGCGCGGGGTCGAGCACCATCCGCAATTCGGTCAGCGAGCGGCGCTGCAGACTCGCCTCGGCCTCGATATCCGCGAGCAGGCGGTCGAAGTCGGCCGGACGGTCGGCCTTCAGTTGCGTGTAGATGCGCATGCCTTGTTGGGCCGCGGTTTGCGCATCGGAAAGCAGGCGCGCCTCGTTGCGAAAGCCGGGCGAAATGCCGGCTTCGAGCCGTTGCGTGCCGCCGATCGGACCGCTCGCGCGATACGCTCTCCACAAGCTCTGCGCGCGCAGCATCGAGTCCTGCGCACGAGCAAGCGCTTTGTCGTGCAATGCAGCGACGTCCTTCTGAATCGACTGCACGAACCACGCATCCGTTTGCGGATCGAGACTCGCGTAGAACGACAGCAGACGCTGGTCATAATCTTTGGCATCGCGCGTTTTCTGCAAATCGGTGTATTGATCGAACAGCGCTTTCTTGTGCGCCGATTCGGCCGCGAACACGTCGGACCAGGCGCTCGCGGGCATCGACTGCAAACCGGCCAGCGCCTGTTGTGCATCGCCACGCTGCCATGCGGCATCGACCCGATTCTGCTGCCTGACGATTTCCGCCGAAGGCAAGCGCGCGGCGGCCAGTTGCCGGAATTGCGCCTGAAACGGCGGCGTGCTGAAATGCGCCGACTTCATCATCGCGAGCAATGACGTCAATTGGCGGCTCAACGCGGCATCGAGCAATGCCGTGTATTGGCGCAAGTCCTCGCGTACGCGATCGAGGCCCGCAAGGCGCGGATAACGCTGCGCATAATCGTCGAGTACGGCCGGGAGTGCATCGGGTTTGTCGCGCGCAAGCTCGGCGCGAATCACGCCGTTCAGCCGATCGATTGCGGCAACATACACCGAATCGTCGCTTTCCAGCTTGCGCAAATGACTGAGCGCCAGCGCATAGGGCTCCGCGAACTGAGGCACGTAGCCAGCAATCCGGTCGAGCGCGCGCTGGTGCGTTCTCGCATCGTCGTTCCAGCGGCGCAGCAGGTTGCTGATCGTCGGTTCGTCCGCATACATGCGGATCGGCGCATCGACACCACCGCGCGCGACGACGAACCGCTCCAGATCGCCGACCCATTGCAATTCGCCGACCAGCGAGCCCGCGTCCGCATTGTTCGCGCTCAACGACTTCATCTCCTTGAGCCGCGCATCGGCCTGATCGAATTGCGCTTTTTGCAGCGTATCGAGCCAGCCTGGAAGTTGCGCCTTCAAGAGTGCTTCGCTCGCGAGCGCACTGATTTTCGTGTCCGTCGGATGATTGGCGAGATAACTCCGCGCAACCGTAACCGCGCTCGCGTACTCTCCGCTGGCGAGCAGGTTCTTCAACTCGCGCTCCGACGAGCCATGCAGATAAAGCGCGACACCCAGTCCGGCCAGTACGACGACACCCGCGCCGCCCCACGCCGCGATACGACGGACGTTCGTGCGTTCGCCGTCGGCGAGCGCCTTTTTGAATTCTCCGGCCAGCAGGCGCCAGCGCGACTGGCTTCTCGCGGCATTCTTTTCATGCTTCGCCGTGCTCTTACCGATTGCGCCGCCGCGATTGCCCACACCATTGGCGGCTTGCGCACCGTTTCTTCCTGAATAGGCCCCGTCGCGCTTTGCCTGCGCAGCCGCCACCTGTGCCGCCTCGTTCACCTCGTCCTCGCGTTGTAGCGCCGGATCGACGCAAAAGATATCGAGGAACGAATTCGCGGCGCCCACGAATGTGGTCTTGTCGGCATCGGCCGCGCTGTCCGCGGCCGGGTTCAGTGAAATCTGGGTCACGGTGGGCTCGACGTCTGGCTGTTTCTGTAGCGACACTCTGTAGACGAAATGATCGCCGCCAAATGCAACGACGTCGCCGTCCGCGAGCGGCAATGCCGCTTCGTCGAGCCGCGCGCCATTCACGAACGTGCCATTGGTGCTGCCGAGATCTTCGACGAACAACTCGCCGCTCTTCAGAAACAGATGCGCATGGCGCCGCGAAATGTAATTGACCTGATGCGGATAGCGTTCCTTGTAACGCGAGAAAACCTCGTCCGTCTTGCTGACGAGAAATGGAAACGCGTGTACTTCGACCGGTTGCAGACCGAGGTCGTCGCGCTGCGGCGCGAGCAGCAGACGAAGCGCGCAAGACTCGCCGCTGCTCGCGACGATGCGCGCGCGCGGCTCGATGCCGGCGCGGTAGCGAAACTCGCCGCCGAAGCACAGCTCGTCGCCCGCGCGCACGCGCGCCGGCGTTTGTCGCACCGCGACGCCGTTCACGGTCGTGCCGTTCTTGCTGCCGAGATCGGCCACATACACCGTGCCATGCTCGATAAAAATGCGCGCATGACGGCGCGACAGACTCGCGGTCCACTGCGCGGGGTAATCGTTGAACGGTGCTTCGCTGCGGCCGACAGCAAACAGCGTGTCGACGATGCGGATCGCGTCGAACGACGGGCGTTGCGCGGACGCAACCGGCGACAGCACCACGTCGAAGGCAGCGTCCACTGTCGCGCGCATCTCAGCAATCGAATCTTCGCCGGCGGCCATTTTGTCTGGATCACTAAGCGTGTACCTGTCGCGATGGGAACGCGAAGGACACGGTGGAACAGGGACGAAGAACCACGGCGCAACGATGTTGTCGTGAGGAGCCGCGCGAACGCAGACCCCTAAAGAATTGTAAGTCACGCATGGCGAGTGTCAATTTCCATATCGTCTGCCGGGAACAGCACGGATGCGTCATTCGCGGCCTAAATACCCGCGCCGTACGCCACCACGCGGATTAGCTCAATGTTCCTTTACTTGTCTTTGACTTGCGCCTGCACGTCGACGCTCGGCCAGCCGCCGCCGAGCGCCTTGTACAGCAGTACCGTGTCGGACAGAATCTCCTGATGATTTTCGAGCAGCGCCTGCTGTGCGTCGAGTAGAGTCCGCTCGGTTTCGAAAACTTCGAGTTGCGATACGACGCCAAGCCGCAATTGCGCCTGAATCTGATCGGCCACGATCTGCAAACGCGCAACCTGCTGCAGCAATTCCTCGCGCTGCTGCTTGTGCGCGCTCAGATTGACGAGTGCGTTTTCGACTTCCTCGAACGCCCCCATGACGGCCACGCGATACTGCTGTTCGGCGACTTTCGATTGCGCCTCGGCCACTTTCACATGCGCACGCACGCCCGGATCGAGCAAGGGAATATCGATGCTCGGCATGATGCCGAACGTAAACGATTTCAACAGTTGATTCAGCGCGAAACTCGCCGTACCGCCTTGGGCAGTCAGGCCAATGCTCGGCAATTGCGCGAGCTTCGCCTGGCCGACGAGGTCATACGCCTCGAGTACCCGGAATTCCGCGGCGACCACATCGGGCCGTCGCGACAGCAATTGCGCGGGCAAACCCTCCGGCACGACCGGCAGTTTCACGCGTTCTTGCAAATGGCCCGGCGGCAGCTGGAATTCGCCGGCCGGCACGCCGATCAGTGTGCAAAGCGCGTTATTGGCGACTGCACGTGCGCGGCGCAATTCGTACAGGTCATGCGTCAACCGGTTGATTTCGGCCTGCTGCCGTAATACCAGGGTTTGCGGCACGAGGCCATTGCGCGCCTGGCCTTCGTAAATCGTCAGAATCTGCCGGTTCGTGCCGAGCGTTTTTTGCTGCTGCTCGATCTGATCGTCGAATTGCAGGATCTGGAAATAGGTGCTGGAAACATTCGCGACCAGTTCGAGATAACCGGCACGCCAATCCGCTTCGCTCGCATGAAATTCGGCCTTTTGCGCCTGCACGCCTTTTTCGACTTTGCCCCAGATATCGATGTCCCAGTTCACCTGGGTCGCGAGGTTGTACTGTTTCGTAAAAGGCAAGCCGGTGGTCTTCTGGAAATCGGCGCCCGCGCCAAGGTCCATGGTCGGCAAGGCCCCTGCCTTGGCTTCGCTGATCTGCGTGCTCGCGACGTCGATCCGCGCGGCCAACACCTGAATGTCGAAGTTGCCCGCAATCGCCTTGTCGATCAGCGTGTCGAGATACGGGTCCTGGAAACCCTTCCACCAGTCGCGCTCGATCGTCGCGGCAGCCGAGACCGGCGGGCCCTTCTGATCCGACCACGCTGTCTTTGCAGGCGTGTCGGGGCGCCTGTACGCCGGCATGCTGACATCGACACAGGCGCACAGCGACAGCGCGCAGACCGTTGCGGCACAAACGCCGCGCAGTGCACTGCCAATACCGCTCGATGCCGCGATCGCGGAAAGAGCGCGGCGGGAAGCCGAAGATTCAGGCAGCAAGGAATCGAGCAACGATGACACGATTGTCTCCGGTGGCACCCGCTTTATCCGCGAGAAAAACCGGCGTTCGAGACCGAATCGCTGCCGCGCGGCTTCGGCCACGAAGCAGCGGAAATGTCGGCACGGGAAAACAGGCGGAAATCGAGCGGCAATCAGTCGAAAATCAGTCGAAAGCGCGAAGGGTGCATGGAAAAGACGATTGAATAAGCGGTCTTTTAAGCAACTCGTCTGTGAAATGCGCACGCGCGGACAATAAGGCGCGCGTGCGCCGCGTCGCTCAGGACACGAAGATGTTGTTGTTCGACGTCACATGCGGATCGATCTGCGTCGTCGTGCCGTTGACGAGCGCCGAGTTGTTACCGTTGGCGCTCTGGATATTCATCGTCGTGCTGATCAGTTGAGTCGCGTCGACGTTCTTGCTGTTGTTCGGCGCATACACGGGCGCGAAGCTGTAATACGACGACCACGGAGCGTAATAGCCGTTGCCGCCGCGCACGGCGCGCATGGCCTGGCTGTCGAGTTGCTCGGTGATGGACAGATCCTTGATCGTCAGCGTGTTCATGGTCAATCTCCTGGAAGGGCAAGCGCATAGTCCTGCGTTGGGAATCGAGCAACCTGTCTGCTCGGACGCCATTCACGCATGAGCTATGCCAACCGTGCTCTCCCTTCCGGTCGATACCTCGAAACGCCTGCTCGCAAAGGGCTTCAGCGAATCGGCAACATGGCTCGGAAACCTGGCCGATGGAAGATGAAACGGGAAGTGGTGGATTGCAGCCAACATCGCATTCGAAATGGTTGGCTGCATCGCGACAGTCGATCACGCGCGCTTCCGTACGTCATGCCATACATCGCTCAGCGCGCAATGACCGTGATCTTCTTCGAGTACACCGGCGGGTTGTGGGGCATATGCATGTCGTCGCCCATCAACAATTGCAGCGTATGTTTGCCGGGCGGCAATTGAATCATCGTTTCCGTTTCGCCTGCTCCGAAATGCAGATGCTGACGATCCGAGGGAATCTCCTGGTCCATCGGCGGCAGGTCGGTGTCGATCAGCAGATGATGGTGGCCGGTATTCGGGTATTTGACGCCTTTCGGCGCGACGCCCATGAAGCGCAGGCCAAACCAGACGCGAAAAGGCTTGTTGGCCGGCACGACCTGGCCGTCGTTCGGATAGCCGATATAGGCATAGGCGCCGGGCGGCGCCGGCGTGGTGCCGGCCCATGCCGCTTCCGGCACGGCCCACACCGTCAATGCCGAGGCTGCGAGCAGCGCCGCGGCCGCAATGATCTTGTCCATGAGGTCTCTCCGATGCCGCCGATCCGTTTCGAACGGAACGAACCGGGTGCGCTAGTCTTTCAGCACGGTGATGGTGATCTTCTTCGAATACACAGGCGGTACGTGCGGTACGTGATTGTGATCGCCGAGTATCAGTTGCAACGTGTGCTTGCCAGGCGGCAACTCGATACGCGCATCGGTTTCGCCGGCGCCGAAGTGCAGATGCTGCCGGTCCGAGGGAATCTCCTGATCGAGCGGCGGCAAGTCCGTGTCGATCAGAAGATGATGGTGGCCGGTATTCGGAATCGCAACGCCTTTCGGACACACGCCCATATTGCGCAAGCCCATGCGCACCCAGAGCTTGCCGCCATGAATCACCGCGCCGTCCGGCGGCCAGATGATGTACTCTTCCGCCCCCGGCGGCGACGGCGTCTGCTCGGCATAGGCGGCACCGCTTGGCCCGACGCTCGTGAATACCGCAACGGCCGCCACGCACAAGCTCATGCGCAATGCGCCGCCACGCGCGCGCGCCGCAAGCCGGCTGGAAAGATGGGGAATACGGGTTCTTCGCATCGCTCACTCTCCCGAAGAGGGGTCATGGCAGGCCCGGCCGCGCATGGCCTTCCGGGCGTTCCAGCGGCATGTCGCGAACCCGGATGTCCGGACTGCCGCCTACTTAAAACGACCATGCGGCGCGACTTTGTGAATCAGCTTAGGACGTAACTTGCGAAAAAGATACGCGATACTCGTTAACCGTATGACGCGCCGAGCGCTTCCGGACAGTGGTGACGTGCAAAGCGCGTGCTATCGTTATTGACAGGTTGCGGGTCAATGTCCGATAGCGGCATCGATGCTTCCCCGCCGTATTTCAGCGGATACCGCGAACCACGCGGTCCTCGAATACCTGAATTCTGTCCGGTACAAACAGGATATGAAGATGTGGCGAAAATTCCTGCTGGTGTGCATGGCCGGGGCAATTCACGCGCAGTCGGGCGTCTCTATTGCCGCGACGGAACGTGAGAATATCGGCGCGAGTAGCGCGGTGAGTACTGTCGCGAGCGCGGTTGCGAGTACTTCGGCGGAGAGGAAAAAAAATGCGCCGATGTTCTCGCCACTTACTCCATCGCGCGGCAATGAGCACGCACGACGTATTGCGCTAGTAATCGGCAATGGCGAATACGGCAATCCTTTGGAACCGCTTCGCGACAACGCGCCGCGCGATGCCGAGGCGATGCGCGATGTACTACGCGCGCGCGGCTTCGACGTCATTTCCCGCACGAATACGACCCCGTCGCAAATGCGGCAAGCCATCGACGAATTCGCAAAGCGCTTGCAAACAGGCGATATCGCACTGTTCTATTTCGCCGGGCACGCCCTGCAAATAGAACAGCAAACGCTGCTTGTGCCGGCGCAGCCCGAAGCAGACGCGCTATTGCACGCGCCTGCTTCACTGCTCAGGAGCGGCGTCGATCTGAATACCGTCCTGCATGCGATGCAATCGTCGCGCGCCGGCCGGCTCAACCTCGTGATTCTCGATACCTGTCTGAACAATCCATTTACACCCGCGGCGGCAACCATGAGTACCTCGGCGCTGCCTGCCAACACGGTGATTGCATATGCCACCGCGCCGGGCAGTTTTGCGGCGGACGGTCCGCGTCACGGCGTCTATACCGCCGCATGGCTGCGCGCACTGCGAAATGCGCCGTCGCAATCGCTTGCCGACCTGCTGCCACGCGTCGCCGCCGAAGTTCGCGAGGCAACGCACGGTGCGCAACAACCGTGGACCACGGCCGCGCTTTCCGCCGTCGAGCCGGTAAGCGAAGACGCCGTGTCGCGACCGGGCGCATCGGATCGTGACGTCATCGCACTGCGCAGCCGCGGCCTTCTGCCCAAAGACAGCAACGAGCAATACGAAATCACGTTCTGGAATTCGATCAAGGACAGCAACTACCCCGCCGATTACGAGGCTTATCTGAAGGCCTATCCGGATGGCCGCTTCGCCACGCTCGCGCATGCGCGGATCGACCGGTTGCGCGCGGCGGCCGCCTCGAATGCCACGGTCGGTGCGGCGCCTGCGGCGTCCGCGGTTGCACCCGCGGCGAAAAGCAGCCAGGCTTCTCAAGCCGCCACGGTGGCACCCGCCACACGCACGACCACTACCGCACAAGCGAGTGCCGCAACCCCGGCGCCCGCCCACACAACACCGGCATCACCCGCACAACCCGCTCCTTCCGCGCCGCCGCCCGCCGCCGCTGCAACCGCCGCCCCGCTCGTGCAGAAAACCGTCGCCCATCCGCCGACTGCCGGCGAAATACGCGATTGCGCGACCTGTCCGATCATGATCGCGATACCCGCCGGCTCGTTCGCCATGGGCAGCAACACCGACGACCCATCGGAAAAGCCCGTTCATCACGTGAGCATCGGTGCATCGTTCGCGATCGGCAAATACCCGGTGACGGTCGAGCAATGGAATGCCTGCGTGGCCGCGAATGCATGTCAAAAGCTCACGCCCGAAAGCAATACCAACAAGGCCGCGCCCGCACGCGACCTCAGTTGGGACGACACGCAGCAATACGTCAAATGGCTCGCCAAAACCACGGGCAAACCATACCGCCTGCCCACCGAAGCCGAATGGGAATACGCGGACCGCGCCGGCACCACGACCGCGTACTGGTGGGGCGAACAGATGCGCAAGGGCACCGCCAATTGCAAGGATTGCGGCGACCCGTGGCACAAGGAAGGACCGGAGAGCGTCGGCTCGTACATGCCGAATCCGCTCGGCCTGTACGACATGAATGGCGGCGTTTGGGAATGGACCGCCGACTGCTGGCACAACTCGTATCAGGGCGCGCCTGCCGACGGCCACGCATGGGACAGCCCGGCCTGCGAAATGCGCGTCATTCGCGGCGGCTCGTGGCGCGAGGGCGGCAATTACATGCTCAGTGCAACGCGCTTCAAGTACAGCGCGGGCGTGCGCCAATCGCAGGATGGTTTTCGTGTCGTGAAGGATCTGCGCTAAGGCGCTTGAGCTTCGAGGCTACGCACAAGGCACCGAAGCGCGGTTGCAGTGCGCTTCGGCTCGCGCGCTTACGATTGCGCCGGCGATTGCCATTCTTTCCTCACAGGCTCGACTCACGGCATTGCGCATTCGCACTGCACCCCCTATCGCGACTTCACGGCATACGCGGCTTCGTCGTAATCGGCGCGAAATCCGCGAAGATATGGTCTTGCCCGTATTTACCGCCAATTTGTGCGAGTCGCGCATCGAGCGCACGCAGATAATCCGCGCGCGATTCGCTTTCCGGACGCAGCTTGTCGAAGAGCTGCACCGGCGTAATCAGCAGCACCACCATCTCCGAGCCGAATGGCTTCGAAATGATCCAGTCGTCCGCGCCACCGATCGTCGCCGAGTAGTTCGGCGGCGCCTGATTGTCCTTCGCGCGTGGACTCGGCACCATGTGTACGACGCGGCCATCGAGCTGGTAATAGTCGACGCTCACGAACGAATCGAAGTTGGGCGTATTCACGTCGACGACGAGTGCATCGCCATCGCTCAATAAACCGCTCGGCGGCCGCACGTGCAGCGCGGCGACGCGGCCCTGCTGCCAGTTACGCATCCAGTACGGCGCGAGCGTTTTGACGGTGTCGCATTTATCGTCGGCGAGCGGCTGGACGTCGAGCGTCAACGTATCGACGCCCGGCAACGCCGCCAACGTGTCCTTCAGATGCGCGGCGCCATCACGCTGCGAGACGAAACCTCGCACCGTCAGCGCGTGATCCTGCACCCCGGCCGATAGCGCCGAGCACGGCACCTGCGCGAGCACCGGTGTAATCGCGGCTAGCGTCAACGCGGGCTTCGGAGCGGGCGGCGGCGGTGAAGCCGGTGGCAACGGCGCAGACGAAGAAGACCCCGCGTTTGCCGATGCATTAGCTGCTTCATTCGTTACCGCGGAAGTTGCTCCAGAAGTTACCGCGGAAGCGGGCGACGTCTGCGCCGTACTGTTCGACGACACGATTGCCGACGCTCCGCCCACGCGATCGACCTGGTCGGTTCGCGGCTCGCTCTCGCGGCTCGGCCCGGAACGCAGCGCGAAAATGCCGACCGCCGCCGCGCAAACCACGGCGAGCCCCGCGAGTCCCGCCTTCGCGAGCGTGCCCGACTTCTCGGCGCGCGCTTCATTGTCGAACTCGGCGATAAAGCGCACGACGCTTGGCATCCGCGTCGCGCGATCGAACGACAGTGCAGCGCGCAGCGCGCGCCATTGCCGCGAGTCGAGATTCGGTGGACGCTGCGGCTTGAAATCGGCATTGCGCGCCTGCGTCGCGGACAGCCGATCGAACGGATGATGGCCGGTCAACAGTTCGTACGTGATGCAGCCGAGCGCATAGATATCGTCGCGCGGATCGGGCTCCCCATGCTCGATCATCTCCGGGCTCGCATACGCGGGTGTCAACGCGCCGAGCGTGCCGGGGTCGAATACCGTCGCATCGCTTTCCTCTTCCGGCCGCTGGAATACGCGCGCAATGCCGAAGTCGATCACTTTTACTTCGGCGTTCGTCGTCAGAAACACATTGGCGGGCTTGAAATCGCAATGGACGAAGCCGCGCTCGTGCGCATACGCGAGCGCCGCGCACATGCCGCGCACGATCGGCAGTGCCGCGCGCACCGGCATGCCCTGATAGCCGGGCGTGCGCAGCAACTGGCTGAGCGGTTTGCCGCTCAGGTACTCCATGGTCAGATAGACGATCGGCCCGTCGCGATCGAAGTCGTACACCGTGATGATGTTGCGATGCGCGAGCACCTGCGCCTTGCGCGCCTCGCGCTGCAACGCGACGAGCGAATTCGGATTGCCGCGGAACTGGACGTTGAGTACCTTGATCGCGAGATACGGCTTGCGATCCGATGCTTCGAGCTTGCGCAGATCGAGCGCCTTGTACACGGTGCCCATGCCGCCGACGCCCAGGCACTCCTCGAGCACGAAACGGTTGTTGAGCGTATCGCCGATGCCCTTGATCGTGTCGTGCGCGGAAGCATTGTCCGCCGTCCCCGAAACACCCGAAACGCCCGCAACACCGGCGCTGCCCGAACGCAGCGACGGAATCTCCACCGTCGTCTGGATGCCGGTTTCCTCGCCGCCTGCCGCGACGTTCGATAAGCGCAGCAACTCGATACGCCGCCGTACTTCCAGATACAACTCCTCGGGCAATGGCGTTTGCCGATGCGCGGCACCCAGCATCTCCAGCAACTGCGTCGAACCGAGTTGCTCGGCCTTCAACGCGCTGTCGAGCCGGGCGACGAACTCGTCACGAGACAGCTCGCCGCTCTGGAAATCGTGAATCACACGCGCAAGGCTAGCCATTTGTGCGAAGCACCGCCGTTGCCGCTGGACCGTGTCGCATGCGACCGACGCCACGCGGGTCGATAAGAAACCTGTCGTAACCAGTTACATGTGCCGCTTCGATACTAGCTCCCGGTCCGCGCTTTCGCAAACCGGCAATGACCCTCGCGACGCCATGCACGCGCGTGACGCGAGTGTCGTATGCGAACCAACAGGATTGCACCGTCTGTCGGAGAGACACCACCGCTTGCCGCCCGATCAGCCGCGCGGACGCACGGCACGCCGGGACTGCTTCACGCCGGAACGCCCTGTTAATCGAGACTCCCGGCATTTCATCAGGATACTTGAGCAAATCTGGCACAGCCTGTGCATGAGTGATATCCGAGCAAACAGGTTGCTCAACACCACTCGCAACATTGCGATGACTTCTTTCTGGAGACTCACCATGAAAACGCTCATGATCAAGGATCTGTCCGTCACCGAACAACTCGACAGCCAGGCCATGCGTGCCGTGCGCGGCGGCTTCGGCCCGAGCCTGTACTACAACTTCAGCCCGATCGTCGCTCCGAACAACAGCAAGAACCTCACCGCCACGCAACTGATCAGCAACGAACTGAACCAGCAGAACGCCAACGGCAACAACGTTGCGTTCGCCGCCGGCATCACCTCGACGAACGATCCGTTCGTGACGTCGAACAACAACATCCACATGTAATGCGCGACGCGGCGAAGCACCCGCACACGCGGGCCGCTTCGCCGCACGCCATTCGTCTCCGCTTTTCGCGCACCCTTGGAGAAACATCATGTCATCCCTCATGATTCGCGATCTGCCCGGCACCCGCGAACTCGACCGCCGGGCCATGTCCGCGCTTGCCGGCGGGACCGGCGGCAGCGTGCCCGGCTTGCCGTTGGGCAGCCTCGCCGGCATTGCCAACGTCAACGTGACGGTGAACCAGAGCCTCTTCCAGCAGCAAAACGTGAACGTCGCGGCACTCAACAACATCGGCGTGATCGGCGCGGGCTTCGTGCCGCTGAAGCTCAACGTCGACCCCACGCTGTGGGGCGCCAACTACGCCGCCGTGTAAGCGCATGCAGCAGCGCGGGAACGGGGGTTCCGGCACTGCCGCTGTATTGACATGCCCCAGGCCGCACACGGATTTCCTATACTCGAAGTGCGTCGAGACCTCAGTACATCGAACGACAGGCCAAACATTCCGCCAACGCGGCGGCTGGACCCTCGACGGGCCGAGCCGCCTCATTGCTTTTCTGGAGCCCTCATGACCAAGCTTGTCATCAAGGACCTGACCGAAAGTGTCGAACTCGACCGTGAGGCAATGGCCGCGATCGTCGGCGGGGCGCGCATCGGGGCGCGCTCGAATCTCGCCGCGCCGCTCGTGCCGGCCGCAACGCGTGTCGTCGACTATCCACCCGGCTTTCCCGCTGCGCATCTGTCTATCGGCAATGCCGCCCTGAAGCCGAAGCGGTAACGCCGCCGGAACCGCCCACCGCTTTTCATCGCCACGGCACGCGCGCTTCGCGCGTGCCGTTTCCATGCCAATCCCACTTTCCGCCATGCGTCGTGTCGCTGTCCGCTTTTCGCGAAGCGGTGCGGCAAATCCACCATGCACGCGCAATACGTGGGCTTCGCACGAACACTTCGCCTCGCATGCGCCGGCCCGATCCGCGCGATTCGGCGAGGTGGGCGCGCGCATCCCTGTCTGGATGCGCATGGCGGCGAGTGACCGCTTTTCCACATCACACCTCGGCACGTTGGCATATGCCTTGCAAAAATCCAGACGGGCGCTGCACTGTGCTCGCCTCTCGATCTCAAGGAGTAATGCCATGAAAACCACTGTCATCATCAAGGACCTGCCGCATCGCGCAGACGACGCATCCGCCGAAAAAGCCCTCACCGTCGAACAGATGAAAATCCTGCGCGGTGGCCGCTCGGTGGTCGTCACCGTGGACGGTACTTCGACGGGTCACGTCGACGATTGGGACATCAATACCGCCATCTTCGAAGGCCGTATCACCGGAACCTATCTATAGGACGCGCGAAGTGTCCGCAATTGGAAAGAGCGCACCCGCCTGATGTTCTTTTGTGTGAGACGGGCGCCGCTCCGGCCGCATAGCCGCTCGTGGGGCGACGGCCCTACCGGCGGTGTCGGCCGCGTACCGATCGTGGCGATCGTGCGGCCGATTGCCGATGTGCGCTAGCCCGCATAACCGTCGATCAACTGCTCGAACAGATCGGCGTCGCCCATCTGGCCGCCTTTGAGCATGGTCTCCATGCCGTCGAGTTCGGCGCGATCGGAATGCAGACGGCACACGGTCACGCCCGCCGAAAGCGGCGCGAGATAGGACAGTCCCCACGCGTCCAGCGCACGCACCGCAAAGCTCGACGTATCGCCGCCCGCGATGCCGATACGCTGCAATCGCACCGCGCCGAGTACCTGTTGCAATAGCGTCGCGCACGCATGCGCGAGTTGGGACGGTGGCGTGGCTTCGTTTTCGTTGTCGGCATTCGCCGTATTTTCGCCACTCGCCGCCTGAGCGACTGGCGTCGCGTGCGATACCTTTCGTGTCGTAAACGCCAGCACGTTGCGCCCGTCGCGCAAGGGTCCGGCAATGGCCGCGACACGATCCGCCAGATAGGCCGCTGCCGTATCGCCCGTCATCTTGTGTGGGTCGAGCTCTACTCGCAAATAGGAATGCGCGGCGCCGATCTGCACTTCCGTCAAGGGCGAGAGGCTGCCGGCCAGCACGAATACGGGGCCGCGTGCGCGCGCCAATGCTGGGGTGGCCTCGTTCTCTACATCGGAATTGCCGCGCACTCCACACGCCGATGCATAAGCCTGCGCAACGCTGCTCGCCCCGACCGCGAGCAATGGCGCCGACCTCGCCGCATAATGCACGATGACCTTGCCGATGGCGCGCAAATGCGTATCGTCGAGTACATCGAACAGCAACGCGTCGGGCCGTACCTCGGGCTTCGTATCGAGTTCGCGGCGTACCTCGGCCTGCAATGCCGCTTCGCCTGCCGCATAGCACCGCCAGTCGATCGACCGCACCCGCTCGATACCCTGACGCTGCAGATGCACACGCAGGTCCGCTTCGTTCATCGGCGTGACCGGGTGGCGGCTCATCGTCGGATGACGGTCGATCCGATAGATCGAGGGCTGTTCGTCGTCCGCGCCCGCCGCGGCGAACAGTTGACCGAACACGCAATAGCGCCGCAGATTCGGCTGCCCGCCGACGATCGCAACGAGTTCATTCGCACAGTACTCGCGCAGCGTGCGAATCGCCACGCCGATGCTGCCGGTATGTGGCGCGCTATCGAAGGTCGAGCACACCTTGTAGTGAATCACGCGCGCACCGAGCGCGGCGAATGCGGCGCCGACACGCGCAAGCTCCTGCTGTTGCGCGGGCGGCGCCATCGTGCGCGCCGCGCCCGCGACGCCGATTGCGTCGAGTTGACCCAGCATCGACAGACGCGCCGCATCGGGCGGCGTGAAAAACAGCATCGCGCGCAAGCCCGCGCGTGCGAGATGCGCGAGCGTATCGGTCGCGCCGGTGAAGTCGTCGCCGTAGAACGCGTAGTCCGTGCCTGAATCGCGCGAACTGTTCATCTCTTCTGCGCCTGGCATCGCCCTCAACCCCGGCCGCCGAAGAACGTCAGCGCGCGCTGCAATTCCGGCATGTTCTGCGCGTAACTCGCGAGCGGCGTGCCGGCTTGCACCGCCGCCCACGCCTGGCGCACGCTCTGAACGCCCGCAGCCGGACCGTCCGGATGCGCGAGAATGCCGCCGCCGCACATGAAGAGCAGATCGGTCGAATGCACGGCGTCGTATGTCGCTTGCGCGGTACCCGCCCATTGCCCCGACGAAAACGCGGGCAGCACGCTGTCGTCGCAGCCGGGCGCGAGCGGCAGCGCGCAGTCGCGCGCCGACTCGATCACCTCGGCGTCGCTCTGCGCGAATTTGCCGGCCAGCCCATGCACGTGCATATGATCGACACCGGCGAGACGCCAGAGCGTCTGATACGCCTGAAACGATATGCCGAGCGCCGGGTCGCGCGACATCATCCCGTAGCCGTTGCGATGCGCATGCAGCACGAGCGGCGTGGCACGGCGCAACGTCTGGATCGCCGAGAAGCCGCACCAGTTGATGCTCGCCATCACGCAGCTACCGCCCTCGCGCTCGACGAGGTCCGCATGACGGCGCATGGCGTCGAGATCGTCGGTAATGTTGAAGGCGACCATCACGGGCCTGCCGCTGCGTTCGCGATAGGCGCGCACCTCGGCCATGACGGCGCGCACGCGTTCGGCAAGCGGCGCATGCGCAGGGTTCGCACAAACTTCGTCATCCTTGATGAAATCGACGCCCGCCTCGCACAACTGGCGCACGAGTGCGGCCGTTTCGTCCGCGCTGAGGCCGACGTTCGGCTTGATGATCGTGCCGATCATCGGCCGGCCGCTGACTTGCGTCAGCGCACGCGTGCCGGCCACGCCATGACGCGGCAACTCGAAACGCGCACGATACGCGGCCGGCAAACGCAGCGACAGCAGCCGCATGCCAGTCACTTCGCCGAGGTCGTACAGATTGCCGGCGACGGTCGCGGCCAGCGTCGGCAGATTCGCCTCGATGTTGGCCAGCGGAAATGACAGCTTAATGCGCGCGCGACGCCACGGCCCCGGCGTGCGCTGCCGCGTGAGCCATGCGCTCAGCAGACTCGGTTGCGCGGCGGCTTCGAGCTCTTCGATATGCAGCACGTTGGCGCGGCTGCGCGCGCGCAGTGCATCGGATTCGTTCGCGACGCGCACGAAGGTGCCGCTCGATTGCTCGCCGGCCATCACGTCCGCGACGCGCGCGGGATCGAGCGGCGTTTCGATCAGATAGTCGGCTTCGAGCGTATCGCTATCGACTGGCCGCTGCGCCTGAATAACGTTCATAGCGTGCTCAGATCGGGAAACGGACGCACCGGCTCGCGGCCGTCCCAGTCGCGCGAGGCCGCGTAGATCATGTCGAACAGCTTGCCCTTCGGCCCCGCGACTTCCGATAGTTCAACCACCGTGCCCGGATGATTCTCGGTATCGAAGTAGACGAAGCGGCCGTTGCGCCCCACCTCGCCGCTCATCGCAACCTTGAAGCCCTGCTCCTGCAAACGCGCGAGATCGGCGTCGAACGACGTGGTCCAGTACGCGTTGTGCTGCAAGCCCGTATGGCCCGCGGCGAGAAAGTCGCGATACATCGAGGGCGCGTCGTTGCGCGTCTGGATCAATTCGACCTGCAACGGTCCCGAGTTCGCGAGCGCAACCGAGTTGTGCACTTCATAGCGCTGCCCGCGATACGTGTAGTTTTCGATCGGCACGCGTTCGTTGTAAAACCACGGGCCCACGCCGAGCACGCGGCTCCAGTAGTCCATCGCGGCCTCGATATCGCGCACCACGTAGCCTGCCTGCCGGATTTCGCCAAAGAAACGACTCATGAAACTCTCCCGTTGCTGCGGGTTTTGAAGGACGAGCGACACCCCGGCGCCGTGCAACGCAGCGCCCGAATGTCAGTGAAGTAAGAACTGTCTAGAGGAATCCGATCGATAGCCACGGAATCGCCGCGACGAGCAGCAAACCGAAGATCAATGCGCTCATATAACCGATGATCGGCCGAATGCCCGCATCGGGATTGACCTTGCTGATCGCGCACGCCGAGTAGTAACCCACGCCGAACGGCGGCGAGAACAGGCCGACACCCATCGAGAGAATCACGACAATCGCGTAATGCACTTCATGCACCCCGGCGAGCCGCGCGATCGGAAACAGCAGCGGCCCGAACAATACGATCGCGGGAATCCCTTCGAGCACGCTGCCGAGCATCACGAACACGACGATCGAGATCGCGAGAAAACCGTACGAGCCGCCCGGCATCGAACCCATCAGTTGCGCAAGGTCCTGCGAGAAGCCCGATTGCGTGAGCGCCCAGGCCATCGCGGTCGCGCAGCCGATGATGAACAGAATCGCGCCCGACAGCGTGGCCGCGTCGACAAGCATGCGGCCGAGCCGGCGCCACTCGAAGCGCCGGTAAATCAGCAGCCCGGTCAGCATCGAATAGACGATGCCGATCGTCGAGACCTCGGTGGCCGTTGCAATGCCTTCGACCACGGCCAGGCGAATCACGAACGGCAAGGCAAGCGCGGGGAACGACACGACGAACATCCGCCCGATCTGCTTGCGCGTGTAACGCTGCGCACCGCTCAGGTCTTCCTTGCGATAACGCCACCACACGACGACGCACAGAATCAGCGCCAATACCGCGGCCGGCAACATGCCGGCCGTGAACAGCGCGGAAATCGACAGCCCCGTTACCGAGCCGATCGTAATCAGCACGATGCTCGGCGGAATCGTTTCGCTTTGCGCGCCGGTCGTCGCGAGCAAGGCCACGAGGTCGCCTTCGGAGGCACCGCGCTTTTTCATCTCCGGAAACAGCACCGGTGCGATGGCCGCCATGTCCGCGACTTTCGAACCCGAAATGCCCGACACCAGGTACATTGCGCCGATCAGCACGAACGACAGACCGCCGCGCACGTGACCGACGAGGCTCGCGAGAAATTCGATCATCGCACGCGCCATGCCGGTCATTTCGATCAGCAGGCCGAGAAAGACGAACAGCGGCACGGCGAGCAGCACGAGATGCGACATGCCCTCGTCCATGCGGCCGACCATCACTTCGAGAGGCGTATAGGTCGAGAGGCCGAGATAACCGAATGTCGCAAGTGCGAATGAAAAGCCGATCGGCACGCCCGAGAAAATGCCGACCGCCACCACGCCGACGAAAAAGATCACGAGGTTGGCTTTGCCGAGCGTCTGAAACCAGTCTCCCGCGAACACCGCCACCGCGCCGAGCAAGGCGGCAATCGCCAGCACGATCAGCACGTCGAGCACGCGGCTCACCTGCGCGAGGCGGATCACGCCGACCAGCAGCATCAACACCGCGCCGATCGGCAAGGCCAGCGCGCGCCACGCATTGCTGATCTGCAAGGCGGGCGTGACGATCGCCGCTTCGCCCGACGCGTAATCGTAAGCCGGCGCAATCAATAGCGCGAGCAAGGCGATCGACGCGACGATCGCGAGCGTATCGACGAACGCGCGCGCTCGCGGCGACAAACGGCTGACGAGCGCCGTCATGCGCATATGTTCGCCGCGCCGCAACGCGAGCACGGCACCGAGCATCGCGAGCCACAGAAACAGAATGCCGGCCAGTTCATCGGACCACACGAGCGGCTCATGCAATACGTAACGCGACACGACACCCGCCAGCATCACGACGATTTCGATCGCGAGCAAGGTCGCGGCGCACACTTCGACGAGCGCGATCAAACCGCGATCGAAACTGCGCAGCCAGCGCCGCGGCAGGCTCGCCGCGTGCAACGGCGCAGCCGCTTCCGCCGGATTCAATGCGTGATTCGACATCGTGCTGTCTCCTTGCGGCCGCGCGCCGCGCGTCGTCCGATGCTCGCCGGAACCCGGCGCGCTCACGCGAGCTTACCGACCGATTGCTCGAGCAGATCCCACACGTCGTTGCCGAAGCGGCCTTTCCATTGGCTATAGAAACCGGCCTGACGCAGCGCGGCACGAAACGTGTCGGGCGACGGACGATTGATCGCGAGACCCTTGCTTTGCAGATCGGCGACGGCCGCATCGTTCAGCTTGCGGACGTCCTCGCGCTGCTTGATCGCCGCCTGGTTGAAGGCGTCGCTCGCAATCGTCTGCAGGTCTTTCGGCAAGCGCTGCCACGCGCGCTGGTTCAGCACGAACCAGTAGCCGTCCCATTGGTGATTGGTCAGCGAGCAGTACTTCTGTACTTCGTAGAGCTTGGCAACCAGCACGATCGGCAGAGGATTTTCCTGCGCGTCGACAATGCGCGTTTGCAACGACGAATACACTTCGCTGAATTGCAGACTGGTCGGCGCCGCGCCGAGCCCCTTGAACAGATCGATGCTGAGCGGACTCACCGGCACGCGAATCTTCAGTCCGCGCATGTTCTGCGCGTTGACGATCGGCGCGGTGCTCGTCGTGGTCTGACGAAAGCCGTTGTCCCACATCTTCTCGAACGATTCGAGCCCGGCTTTCTGCATCGCCCCGCGCACATAGGCGCCGAGCTTGCCGTCCATCGCGCGCCATACCTGGTCGTAATCGGCGAACGCAAAGCCGACCGCATTGATCGCGACCGACGGCGCAAGCGTCGATACCACGAGCGCCGACGGCGTGAACATTTCGATGCCGCCGCTGCGCACCTGCGCGAGCATGTCGGTATCGCCGCCCAACTGGTTATTCGGGAAGATCCGGATCTCCATGCGCCCTTTGGACGCCTCGCGGACCTGATTCGCCGCTTCCTGAGCGCGCACGTTCAGCGGATGCGTGAGCGGCAGGTTATTGCCGTACTTGAACACGAACTCCGGGCCGGATGCCGCACGTACGATCGCCGGGAATCCCAGCGTACTGGCCACCGGCACGGCGGCTGCGGCACGCAGCAGGCTGCGTCTCGCGAGGTTGGTCATGAGCGTCTCCTATCCCATGCATGGGGTTTGCTGCTTATAATTGATGTGACTGTCGAATCCATCAAAATTCATCATCACCCGCTGCAACGCGCTGATTTCCGGTCAAGCGCGTTGCGATGTCGTGCGATAGCTGCAAGACTAGGCGCTCGCGGCAACCGCTGTCAAACCGCGAGCTTGATGTTTTTTGATGGACCTCATCTGTTGAGGACTACCATGTCAGAACCGGGTCATCTCACCGGAACCGCGCCGCTCAACGCGCGCGCACGCATTCCCGACATTGCGCGCGCGGCCGGCGTATCGACCGCCACGGTCGATCGCGTGCTCAACGGCCGCGAAGGCGTGCGCGCCGTCACCGCGCAGCGCGTGCTGCAAGCGGCCGCGCAGCTCGGCTATCTGCTTACGCCGGATGCGCCCACCGTCGCGACGGCAAGGCCGATGCGCATCGCGTTTCTGTTGCCCGCAGGCACCAATCGCTATCTGCACATGCTCGGCGACTACATCGAATTCGCCCATGAACAGTGGAGCGCATTGGACATGAAGTGCCGCGCGCACTACGTCGAGAGTTTCAATCCGAACGAACTCGCGGACCGTCTGCTGTATTACGGGCAACGTGCCGATGGTGTCGTGTTCATGGCGCTCGAACATCCGGTCGTGCGCGACGCGGTCAATACGCTCGCGGACCAGGGCGTACCGGCGATTACGCTGATTTCGGATCTGTCGAATTCGCGGCGGCTCGCGTATGTCGGCATCGACAACCGTTCGGCGGGACGCACCGCGGCGTTGCTGTTAGGCCGTTTCATGGGCCCGCGGCCGAGCGGCAAGATTGCGATGCTGGCGGGCAGCCTCAACTATCGCGGGCATGAGGAACGCGAAATCGGCTTTCTGCATCTGATCGAATCGACCTTTCCGCAAGTGCGCGTCATAGGACTGCGCGAAGGTCACGACGATAGCGAGCGCAACTATAGGCAAACGCGCAAGCTGCTCGAAGAGCACCCCGATCTCGCGGGCATCTATAACAGCGGCGGCGGTTCGGACGGCGTCGCGCGCGCGATCGTCGAAGCGCGTTCGGAACAGAAGATCCTGTTCATTGGACATGGCTTGACGCCCGATACGCGCGCATTGCTGATCGAAGGCACGATGGATGCGCTGATTACGCAAACGCCGCAAGCCATGGTCGGCAACTGTCTGCGAATTTTCCGCAACGTGCACGAGAAACGCGATGCACTGAGCGACGTGAAGCCGGTGCAGTTCAGTATCGTGTTGCGCGAGAACCTGCCTTGATGGCGGGCGATTCGCGGTATGCAGGGGCAGAGGCCAGGGTGGGGGCAATGCAAATGCAAGCCTTGCGATAGTCGCTTGCGATGACATGCGTCCATGCCCGGCGGGCGCGCCTTCCGGCACGGGTAGCGCCGGAATTCGCCCGCGTGCCGCCTTCCTGTGAAGACGGCGAGACACCGGAGCGCGGCTTGTGGCCGCAACAGACCGCTGAGTGCGAGACCCGCGGCCCGGACGGTTGTCCCGGGCATGAATGCATGGAGAAAATATACCGGGAGCCCCGCTGGATAGGCTTCTTAAAGACATCGCGTTGCGGTGCTGCTTCGGGACGATCTACATCTATAATGAATTTTTAAGGAATATTCTTCCATTCACGCCAATGACGACCCGAAACCGCCCGCTCGACCAGCTCGATCGCAAGATCATGCGCGCGTTGCAGAAGAACGCTCGCCTCAGCAACGCGGAACTCGCCGAGCTGGTCGGCATGTCGACCACGGCCTGCTGGAATCGCACGCGCCAGCTCGAAAGCGAAGGCTATATACGCGGCTATGTCGCGTTGCTCGATCAGCAGAAACTCGGTTTCGCCGACATCGTGCTGCTCGAAGTCACGCTCGACCGCCACGACGACGACGCGCTCGCGCGCTTCGGCGCCGAACTCGCGACACTCAGCGAAGTACTCGAAGCGTATCTCGTGTCCGGCGACTACGACTATCTCGTCAAGGTCGCCGTGGACGGCACCGCGGGCTACGAGCGCTTCCTGCGCGAAAAGCTCTACAAGATCGCAGGCATTCGCCATAGCCGCTCGATGTTCGCGCTGCGCTGCATGAAGAGCATTCCGTCGATTGCGATCTGAGCACACGCCGTACTTCAATGCGCGTAGATCGGACCAAGGCCGATGATGTCGGGCTGGTCCGGCGCCGCGCGATTCATCGGCGCATACGCCTGTGAACCCGCGGCCGAACTGCCCGAGTTGCTCTGCGCCACGCCGCCATATGCATTGACCGCTGCGTTGTTGCCGGCATTGATGCGTGCCTCGGCCGCCTCGATGTTGCGCGGGTATTGCGCGTTGTCGCTCGCGGGGTTGTAGCCGGCCTTCTGCAACTGGACCAGTTCCGCGCGCACTTCGGCACGCGTGACTTCATGTTGCGATTGCGCGAACGAAGCGACAGGAACGGCAACGAGAGCGGCGACGATCAGCGATTGAACGAATTTCATGAGTTCTCTCCAGATATCTGAATACACGGGATTCAAGGGTTGAGCGGAACACCGGACCACCGAAGCCGATATGCCTTCATGTCCCGCCTGATTCACGCAACGTTGCGAATCAACCTTGCGTGAAGACATTTGAGCGCGCCAACGTATCTGGAATGTTTTCGTTTCTCCCCTTTATGCAAGCGTATTTGTCTACGTACGAGGCTGATACATTGCGATACAAAAAGCGGCTCTGCGTGTTCCCTGCTTTGTCCACTAATCTTGTTCGCACATCTCGCTCTCACATCTCGTTCGCGACTCGCGCCCATAAAAAAACCCAGAAGCCGGTGTTGAACTCTTGGGGTTCGGATCTGAAACCGCAATAGTCAGCCGGCACTCGCCGGCCCGCATTACGTCATACGCGTCACATCGACAATAGCCTGCGCAAATGCCTTGGGCGCTTCCTGCGGCAGGTTATGGCCGATACCACCACTCAGATTGCGGTGCTCGTATTTGCCGGTAAACTTCTTCGCGTACGCAGCCGGTTCCGGATGCGCCGCGCCGTTGGCATCGCCTTCGAGCGTGATGGTCGGCACGGCAATGGCCGATGCCGTCGCGAGACGCTTTTCGAGTTCGTCGTATTGCGGCTCGCCCTGCGCGAGACCGAGACGCCAGCGGTAGTTGTGAATCACCACAGCAACGTGGTCCGGGTTATTGAACGATGCGGCGGTACGCTCGAACGTCGCATCGTCGAAGTTCCATTTCGGAGAGGCCGTGTGCCAGATCAGCCTGTTGAAGTCGTGACGGTTCGCCTCATACCCGGCGCGGCCGCGCTCCGTGGCGAAATAGAACTGATACCACCAGGCCAGTTCGGCTTGCGGCGGCAACGGCGCGCGGTTCGCTTGCTGGCTGCCGATCAGATAACCGCTCACCGAGACCATCGCCTTGCAGCGTTGTGGCCACAGCGCCGCGATGATGTTCGCCGTGCGTGCGCCCCAATCGAAACCGCCGAGCACGGCCTTGTCGATCTTCAACGCGTCCATCAGATTGACGATGTCGACGGCAACCACGGCCTGCTGACCGTTGCGCGGCGTGTCGGCGGAAAGGAAACGCGTCGGGCCATAGCCACGCAGATAAGGAACGATCACGCGATAACCCGCGGCCGCGAGCAGCGGCGTCACCTCGGCGAAGCTGTAGATGTCGTAAGGCCAGCCATGCAGCAGAATCACCACCGGCCCGTTTTGCGGACCCGCTTTCGCATAGCTGATATTGAGCGTGCCGGCATCGATCGAGCGAATCTTCTCGAACGAAGTAACGCGCGGCCCCGCTTTCGCGATGCCGGTCGCGTCGGTCGACTGCGCATGCGCGATTCCGCTCAGTCCCAGTTCGAGCAGGCTGATACCCGCCACGGCCGTTCCGAGAAAACGACGGCGCCGACTATTGATCTGATCCGACATGCTGATTCTCCTTGAATGACTCATCCGGCCCGTGCGCCCGTCTCTCGTGCAGCGGCAAAAATCGACGGCATGACGATGCCACCGCACGCAATCGCAACGCGAACGGAACGAACATGAATGGGTAAAAGCGGTAAGGGTGGTAAAGGCGGTAAAGCGCAACCGCGCGAATCTGAAACGCAGTGCTTTGCCGGCAGGACCGGTGAATTGCCGCTGTCGCAAGGCTTAGATACATAATGGCAGCCCCAACCACTGACAGCAAGAGCAACTAAGTTCACATATCGTTGCCCAATGAGCAACGCATTAACCGCGGTCGAGTGAGCCCATGCGAGAGATCAACCAGCAACGCCTTCGGTACTTCAACGAAGTCCTGACCCACGGTACGATTCGCGGCGCAGCCGAGAACCTCAATACGTCGCCGTCGGTGATTACGCGGCAGATCAAGCTGCTCGAAGACGAACTCGGCACCGTGCTGTTCGAGCGTCAGCCGCGTGGCGTCAAGCCGACCGAAGCCGCCATGCACCTGCTCGAATTCTGGCGCGGCTACCGCTCGCAGCAGGAGAAGCTCGAAGATCAGCTGCATGCGCTAAAAGGTCTTCAGCGAGGGCATATCCGGCTCGCGGTCAGCGAAGGCTTCGTCGATACGCTCGTCGACAACGTGCTCGCGCCGTTCTGTGCGCAATATCCGGAACTGGAAATCGCCATGGACATGCTCGCGGTCGATGCAATCCAGGAAGAAATCGCGGAAAGCCGCGTACATATCGGGCTCGCCTACAATCCGCCGCCGCATCCGCGCATCGAGTCCCGCGCCAGTTGTTCGCAACCCGTCGTGCTGTTGTTGAGAAGCGATCATCCGCTCGCTAAAAGGAAACGCCCCGCCACGCTCGACGATCTGCGCGCCTACCCTCTTGCGCTGATGCCCTCGACATTCGGCATTGGTCATGTCGTCAAGATGACCGAATTGGCGGAGAACGTTTCGATCCGCGCGACGCTAACGACTAATTCGCTGAGCGGACTCAAGCGATTCGTGACGATGGAGAACTTCATGACGCTGATCGGCGAATTCGCCGCATACCGCGAAATCGCGAGCGGCGAATTGACCACCGTGCCGGTTGTGCATCCGCTCTTCTCGGGCGCACAGGCGCGAGTACTGGTCAAAGCCGGCCGGCCGCTCGCCCCGGCTCCGCTCGAATTGCTGCGCTGGATTCAGGAGCGCATGCCGATGTTCTCGCCGCCTGAAACGAAGAAACGGGCGGCGAGACCATCGGCAAATACGGCACGAAAGCGCAAAACTCGCTGATCGCACGTTCGCACAGCGCGTAAAGGCGCATCCACGCTGCGTCCGCCCGCCGTTTTGTGTCGCAATGTATCTACCCGGTACGCAGACACAAAACATTGCACACGCCTCATTCCCGCGACATAAACCAGATACGCGCGGGCGTTCCAATACGGCCATACCCGCCCACCGGAACGCCCACCATGCACAGCACGCTCGAAACGCCGCTCGCCCTGCTCGCGGGCCTGCTCACGATCGCATCGCCCTGCGTCCTGCCGGTCATGCCGATTCTGCTCGGCACGTCGGTCGAACAGCCGAGCCGTACACGACCGCTCTTTATCGTCGCCGGCTTTATTCTGACTTTCGCGTCGTTCGCCTTGCTGCTAGGCGCGGTGTCCAGCACCGTCCACGTCGCGCAGCAGGTGCTGCGCAACACGGGTATCGCCTTGCTCGCACTGTCCGGCCTCATGCGCGTCTGGCCCCGGCCCTACGACTGGCTCGTCGCGCGAGTGCAGGGGCCGCTCGAACGCATCGGCGCGGCCATTGCACCGGGCAGTCAGCCCGGCAGCGGCAACGCCGGCGGCTTTGTGCTCGGCATGTCACTCGGCGCGGTATGGACACCCTGCGCGGGGCCCGTGCTCGCGTCGATCCTCGTGCTCGTGGTCAAGGCACAGGACCTCGGCTGGTCGGCGCTGCTGCTCACGCTGTATGCGATCGGCGCCGCGATTCCGATGCTCGCGATCATCTACGGCGGACATTACGTGACCCGGCATGTACGCGCCGTATCGCGCCATGCGCATCGTCTGCAACAGGTATTCGGCGTACTGGTGATGCTGACGGCACTCGCCATCTATCTGCAATACGACGTGCTGCTGTACGCCCGGCTCGCCGCGCTTTTCCCCTCACTCAAAGGACTTTGACATGAACGCCCGACTCAGGACATTCGCTCTTGCCGCCGCTTTCAGTGCATTCGCCGCGACGGCCGCCACCAGTACTGCCGCCATCGCCGCGCCATTGGAAAACGATCCGCCCGCGCCGGAGTTCACCGGCATCACGCAATGGCTCAATAGCGAACCGCTGAAACTGCAGCAATTGCGCGGCAAGGTGGTACTGGTCGATTTCTGGACCTATAGCTGCATCAATTGCGCGAACACACTGCCGTATGTGAAAAGCTGGAACCAGAAATACAAGGATCAGGGACTCACGGTCATTGGCGTGCATACGCCCGAGTATCCGTTCGAGCGCGACACCGGTAACGTGAAGACCGCGATCAAGCGGCTCGGCATCAGCTACCCGGTCGCGCAGGACAATCAGTATGCGACGTGGAATGCCTATAACAATCAGTACTGGCCCGCGTTCTATCTGATCGACAAGAAAGGGCAGATCGTCTATTCGCACTTCGGAGAAGGCGACTATGCGCAGACCGAGGCAAAGATTCAGGCGCTGCTTGCGCGGAAGAGTTGATGCGACATTGCCGGAGAAACGGTGTTAAACAAAGTGGCCTTTATCGCTCGCTGAATGAAAGAAGCCCACCTGTGCCTGAACAATCGGACACAGGTGGGCTTACCGTTCGACGATGATTGCTCGACTATTCGATGAACCGGCTAGAACAGATAATTGGCGAACAGGCCGTACGTTATCTGACTTGTCTTCTCGGTGATCGGGCTGTCGCCCGCATCGCCGCGCAGCCATGCGAACGAAACGCTCGCGCCGACATTCCAGCGTGCCGCGATCCGATACGCGCCGTTTATCGAAAAGCGCAACTGGTTCAGACCGGAACCGGCCGAGAACTCCGGCAGTCCCGAGCGTGCGCTCTGCTCCGACGTCACGCCGAAATAGGTCTGGTTGTACTTGCTGCTCGCCCAGGTCAAACCGGGCCCCGCGGTGAGCGTCAATTGCGGAATCGGCTGATAGCTGCCGAGCACGTCGAAGGTCGCGACCGTGCCGCGATCGTTGCCGGCGATATCGGTCAATACGCTCGCGCGCGCCGAAATGAACTGATAGATATAGACGCCAAACAGTTCGGCATGCGCGGTACGCTTGACGTCGCCGAGACCGCGCAGCCGCGCGTCGTCGGACTCGCTGCGCGGCTGGATGAAATCGTAAGTCAGGGCCGCGCCGATGCGCCAGTTACTGTCGCGATACAGATAGCCGCCGAGCGACAGCAGCGAAGCCGCATCCGGATTGGCGCCGATAAAGAAGCGGTCGTAATTCGCGCTGACCGTCGGCACCACTTCCCATTTCGTGCCGCTCGCGCCGGGGAATTTCGGCATGTTCACCACCCCGGCTCCAACGGAAAAATGCCACGGGCTTGCGCCGGCTCCGGATGCCTGGGTGATTTCCGGGGCGCCGATCGAATACAGACTTTCCGACAGGCCCAGCGTATCGTCCGCCATGGCGGCAACGGCGAACAGCGACAGCGCGGAGCCGGCCAGCACCTTGGTCATGCGTGGCGTGGACACATCAATCATCTCGGTTTCTCCGTGGAAAATGAACAGGACGATGCAATGGCACCGGTCCTGACGTCGATTGCGTAATACCGATGCTGTGCTGCAACTTAATTCCGCGGAAATGTCTTTTGTCGTTATTGAAAAGCGAGGACGCGCGTACCAGTTCGCGATAGCGCGTTCAATGCCACTGCGTGTTCTTCCGGAATCCTCACCGTGCCGGCGAGTGATATGAGCATAGCCGCTTTTTTTCGGGCGTCGCAAGTCAATTTTTTTAAATCACTCAGTGCAATGAGTTAATCTCGCAACGTTGTCACATTAATTCACAATTCAATTCTCATTTCATTGCCTCTTTGCGAATGAATTCTGAACAGTAATTTCCATCGTCATTGACCGGTTCAACATTTGCCATCTGGCGCCGCAGGCGATACTCTTCTTCTCGATTGACGTTCTTCCCCGCGAGTTATCGTTATGCGGCGGCTTTCTATGCACGATGATTTACGTTATGGGTGAGCTATGCCTTCAGGAAAGTACATCGGCAATAAAGCAGTCAGTCCTTCTCTTTCATGTCTTTGTGACAAGTCACAAGCGCAATATGCGAACCGCCGCATCAGTGCCGATCTGTCGCGCCGCGGCTTCGTTACCGGTCTTGCGGCTTCGATGCTGGGCCTGGTGCTGCCCGGACTCGGCCACGCTCAAAGTGTCCTGCCGCCCAGTGCACCCGCCAGGCCGGTGCTATTCACGAACTTCCGCCTGTTCGATGGCAAATCGTCGACGTTGCGCGATAGCCTGTATATGGTCGTCGAAGGCAATGCCATCAGTCAGTTGGGTCAGGGCCAGCCCGCCTCGACCGAGGGCAGGATCGTCGTCGATTGCGGGGGCAAGGTCATGATGCCCGGGTTGATCGACATGCACTGGCATTCGCTGCTCGCGTCGCTGCCGATCCAGGTCGTGCTGCAATCCGACATTGCGTTCGTGCATCTCGCGGCCAGTGCCGAAGCGGAGCGCACGCTATTGCGCGGCTTCACGACGATACGCGACGCGGGCGGCCCCTCGTTCGCGTTGAAGCAGGCGATCGACAGCGGCATGATTTCCGGGCCGCGCATCTATCCGTCCGGCGCGATGATCACGACGACCGGCGGCCACGGCGACTTCCGTCCGCTCAGCGATCTGCCGCGCAGCGGCGCGCGGGTCAGCCAGTCGGAACTCGACGGCGGCAGCGCGATTGCCGATACCGAAAACGAAGTCCGCGTGCGCGTGCGCGAGCAGTTCATTCAGGGCGCCACCCAGGTCAAGCTGGTCGGATGCGGTGGCGTATCGACCCCGCGCAGCCCGATCGACATGCTCACGTTCACGGAAAAGCAGTTGCGAGCGGCCGTCGATACGGCCGCGGACTGGGGCACGTATGTCCTCGTGCACGCGTACACGAACGAATCGATCCAGCGCTCCGTCGCGGCGGGTGTGCGCTGCATCGAGCACGGTCATCTGATGGACGACAAAACCGCCGCGCTGATGGCAAAAAACGGCACATGGCTCAGCACGCAACCGTTCGTCAGCCAGGACGATGTCGCGCCGCTCTCCGGGCCGGGCATCGAAAAATTCCAGGAAGTCTCCGCGGGCACGGACAACATGTACAAGCTCGCGCGCAAGCACGGCATCAAGGTCGCATTCGGCACCGACCTGATCTTCTCGCAGACGCTCGCCGCGCGGCAAGGCACGATGCTCACGCATATGAAGCGCTGGTACAGCGCGGCCGAAGCACTGGAAATGGCCACGAGTACCAACGCGGAACTGCTCGCGCTATCCGGCCATCGCAATCCGTATCCGCGAAAACTCGGCGTGCTCGAACAAGGTGCCTATGCCGATCTGCTGCTCGTAGACGGCAATCCGCTCGAGAATCTCGACCTTATCGCGAACCCCGAGCAGAACCTGCGTATCGTGATGAAAGACGGCAAGTTCTACAAGAACACGCTCAAGGCATAACGAAGCATCAAACCGGGTACATGCCGTAAAACTCGCGGCACGTACCCGGTCTGAATCTGCGAAATCATTTCATGTGCCCGTGGAATACGGGCGCGCAATCTTGAACTGACCCTGCGAAGTTGGACAATTTGGTCGGTTAGGCCGTGAGGGCTGGGTTCTGTACATCACAGGACTCAGCCCTTTCAATTTCAGCTCGATGCGCTTGTGGTTGTAGTAGTGGGTACGGTTTGATGCCGGCCTTCAGTGCATCGATGTTCTCGAATCTGACTTGCGCCAACTCCGTCTCTCGTGGAAGGCATTCAATGACTACATAGCGTCGCTACCCTCTCTCACGCCGAATCCGAACACGCTCTGCACGGCTTCAATTCGCGAAGTGACATCGAGTTTTTCGAAAATGTTCTTCATGTGCCACTTGACCGTTTCCGGTGCGAGCTTTAACGATCGGCCCACTTCCTTATTCGATTGACCATGGGCCACGCAACGGAGTACTTCGAACTCCCGCGCACTCAGAGCCTCAGACGACATCTTCAGGTTCCTGACCGGCCTGGGAGACGTAGACGACGGCGCGTCGACGTTATCGAAAGCATGGATCAATTTGTCGACATAGGTGGCGTCCACCGTGGAGTCGCCCCCAGCGTTCCACCGAAACCGTTGCAGCAATGCGCGGACTCCTTGCCCTTCGTCTATGAAGCTATTTACCATGCCAACAGCCTCTCCGAGACGTAGCGCACGATCCAGCGCGCCGAGCGCGCTTCCGGACGCTCCGCCTTGCTCGTATGCGAGCGAGAGCAACAGGGAAGCAATCGCTTCATGATAACGCCATCCCCTGGCCGCTAAAGCATCGAGCAGGCGTACGAGAAAAGCGACTGCCTTTTCAGCATCATTTTCGGCAATCAGAACCCGAGCCTGCAGGAAGCAGTAGTGTGTCCAGGTTTCAGTCGCGGCTCCCGCCTGCTCGTCAAGCACCACCGGCATACTCGCGCGTAGTTTGTTAGCGATCTGCCTCGCGCGGGTCACGTCACCGCTATGAAGGAGCAACCTGACCGTCTCCGCGTCGCACGCCATCTTGAGACGCAGCCATTGTCGGGTTATGGCAACCTGCCGGCCATCTTCAAGAACAGCCAGCGCCGACCCCACTTGCCCGTTGCGTTGCAGCAGGCGTGCCTCCGTCAGCACATGCCGGAGCAGCGTGCCGAGTGGAGAAACCTCCAGGGCAATCGTCGTGCGGTTCGCAATCAACTTCCGTGCGCGAGGAAGTTGATTGTATTCGTAGACAATCGACACCAGGCAACCCGCCGCGATCACGGCACAGGACGATGCGTAGCCGAAAGCGTTTTCGGCACGCACGAGCGTTTCTTCGAGAACTCTCCCCGCTTCGGCCAGTTCGCCATGCATCTGCGCGGCAAGGCCGTACATCGTGTTTCGAAACAGATCCGTGTAGATCGACCCCCGTCCCTGTTCCGGTCGATCTTGAGCGCCTCCCCATATCCGACGTATCTGGTCGAATTCGCCTCGATGCAATAGACCAAAGAATTGCGCGAATTGCGCGCAGCTATTGACCCAGGGAGCCGCAATCGCCGATGAGGTCGCGACGGCGTGCCCGAATTCGAATGCATGTTCGCTCTGGTCGCTGGCAGAGGCGATTATCCCGCTGATGGCATTCACCTCCGCCAGCGCGACTTCGTCGATGCTGCAGGCACTCTCGCGGCGCATCCGATAAATCTCATCGGTAACGACACGAATTTCCTTGATGGCGTGCGTCGTTTGAAGCGAGAAAGCGAGCGCCCACGCTTTGGCAAGACGCAAGCGCCGCGTGAGAACGACATCCGGTGGCAGCTTCGCGACCCACTCCAGCAACGTGCGTGACTCGCCGCGTTCGAGCATCTCCATTGCACCGTTCTCGACCAGCTGGGCGGCCTGCTCGAATTCTCCCGCTGCCAATGCATGTCTGACCGCCTCCGACCACAGCCGCTTTTCCGCGAACCACCGAAACGCCCGCTGATGCAATACCGGAACCTGTTGCGGCATATGAGCGAGAAGACGACGCCGCAGCGCATCGGACAGCAGTGCGTGCAGGCGATACCATTCACGCCGTTCATCGAGCGGCCGGATAAAGACGTTATGCTGCTCGAGCCATTCGAGCTTTTCACCGCTGCCGCCCTCGACGGCCATGACGGCATCGCACACGGCGGGCGAAAGCCGTTCGAGAATCGACGTGCTCAGCAGGAATTCCAGCATAGCGGGTGGCAGCTGGGTCAGCACCGCATCGTCCAGGTAACGGTCGATTCCGGAGCGGGTAACGGTGAACCGGCCGACTACCTGAGCGGGATCGCTGGTTTGACGCAGCGCAAGGGCGGCCAGTTGCAAGCCCGCCACCCACCCCTCCGTCACGCCATTCAGCAACTCGACATTGGCACGGTCGAGCGATAAAGCACAGGTCTCCTCGAAAAATTTCTCCGCGTCGTCGATCGAAAAACGGAGGTCATTGGCACTGATCCGCGTGAGCTTCTCCGGTGCCCGAAGCTGACCGAGCTTCATGCCGGGTTCGCCGCGCGCACCAAGCAAAACGTGCATATTTTCGGGCGCATAGCGGAGCAGACGCGACACGACGGCAATGACAGGCGCCGACGTGAGGCGGTCAACGTCATCCAGCACGAGGAAAACACGTCGGCCGAATGCCGCGATTCCATTCAGGAGCACGGAAATGATCGTTTTGATGGAGGTTCGCGCATCGCTATTCAAAAGTTGCTGGGCCGGCCTGCCGATGTCTTTCGACACCCGGCAAAACGCCGCGACCAGATACGCGCCGAACTGCTGCTCCTGATTGTCCTCGCCATCGAGACTGAGCCAAGCAACCGGATACTCCTGCCGCGAAAGTACTTCACTGCATCCCGCGAGTAACGTCGTTTTGCCGAAACCCGCCGGCGCGGTCACCACGGTTATGCCATGAGTCTGCTGTTCGCTCAGCCGATCGAGCAGCGCGTGCCGGCGAACGCATCCAAAAGGAAGAAGCGGCGGCACCATTTTGGTCTGAATCAACGACGCGCTCCATGTTCTGTCGGCAAAGTCTGAAGGCGTTTCCATGAGCACCCTCCGTCTCCTGGGATCAACCGCGGGTCGTTCAGTTTTCTCAGCAGGTGTTCTATCAGCGCTTAATTCGGCCGATGAATGCACCGCCGCCGTGGCCGGCATGGCAGAGGATGGCCGATAAGGCCGTTGTCAATCCGGCCGGCAGTGCCGCCCGAAAAGGTAGCGCACACCGAATGAATTGCCTCGTCAATCCATTCGGCGGGTTGTCAGTCGTTCTTGTGTTCGACTGTGCCCGGCAGTCTCTTGATATATGCCGGTAATCTGCCCTAATTCAGTGCATCTGAACAGGTGTGCGAGACGTTCATGCAATGCGTAGCGTTCATGCTCCCTCGATTTAGCCATGACCCGCATCAGCATATACTCACATAATAGTGAAAATAAACTATAACAAAAAATATACAACTGTAATAACGGTAATACTGGACAGGAGAACCGGATGATTGGCAATGTGACCGTGCGGCGCGTCGGCGCCGACGAGGTTTCGGCCTGCCTGGAAGCGCTGGCCGATGTGCTGATCGACTGCGTGGAAGGTGGAGCCTCGGTCAGCTTCATGCTGCCGATCTCGCGGGAAACCGCGCTGACGTTCTGGCGCGGCGTCGCCGAGGGCGTCGGGCGCGGCGAGCGTGCGCTGCTGATCGCGGAAGACGGCCATGGAGAAATCGTCGGCACCGTGCAGTTGATTACCGCGCAGCCGGAAAATCAGCCACATCGCGCCGACGTTGCAAAGATGCTCGTGCATCGAAAAGCACGCCGGCGCGGAATCGCGCAGCATCTGATGGACGAAATAGATCGCACCGCGCGCAAAGAAAAGAAGTCGGTTCTCGTGCTCGATACCGTCACCGGCGGCGACGCCGAGCGGCTTTATCAACGCGCCGGCTGGCAGCGCGTGGGCAACGTGCCGAATTACGCGCTGATGCCCGACGGCGCATTCTGCAGCACGACCTTCTATTGCAAGCAGCTTTGAGCCGAAGCAAACACTGGGCCATTCACTGGCTCGCCCACTACGCCGAAACTCCGCCACAAACATGTAATTGAAAATTTCAACTACATGCCTATAATGGCCGTCGTGTCCGCAACGGGCACGACGGTCGACACGCGGAGCAATCTTGTACTCGGACTTTCTGACTTTCAGGCTCGATCTGACCAGCGCCTTGCTGACCAACCGCGCGAACGTGGTCTATCGCGAGCGCTGGAACCTCGACGTGCGCGCCTTGCGCGTGCTGCGCCTCGTCTGCGCCGAGCCCGACATCACGCCCACCGCGGTATCGCAACGCGCGCTGATCGAAAAGACACTGCTCTCCAAAGTACTCACCGAGCTTGAAACACGCGGCTTCATCACGCGCAACGCGCATTCGTCGGACCGCCGCAGCATCGCGCTGCGCGCCACGCCCGACGGGCTGAAAGTCGCGAAAGCGTCGGAAGCATTGGGCCTCGCGATGGAAGCGCAGCTCGCCACGGTGCTGAGCGACAGCGAGCGCAAGCTGCTCGAACAGCTGCTCAGCAAACTATCGAACAGCCTGCTGGCACGCGAGTCCGTGAGCACGCCGCCGCATTGATCTTCCCGGCGACTTTGCCCGCCGTTTTTTTGCGGCCTCTTCTTTTCAGCCTTTCTTACTGCTCATCCTGCAACCAGGAGTCTTCCATGTCGAAGCTGATCGAAACGACGTCGAGTGCCATCGACGCGCTTCTGCCCGAACTCGAAGCCATCTACAAAGACCTGCACCAGCATCCCGAACTGTCGATGCAGGAAGTGCGCACCGCGGGCATCGTCGCCGATTACGTCGAAAAGCTCGGCTACGAGGTGACGCGCCATGTCGGCATCACGGGCGTCGTCGCGCTGCTGCGCAATGGCGACGGTCCCACGGTCATGCTGCGCGCCGACATGGACGCGCTGCCGATGGCCGAGGCCACCGGCCTGCCCTATGCGAGCACGGTGAAGGCGAAAGACGAAGACGGCATCGAAGTCGGCGTCGCCCATGCGTGCGGCCACGACATGCACGTCACGTGGCTGCTCGGCGCCGCGCGTCTGATGGCCGAGCATCGCGACGCATGGCGCGGCACGCTGATGGCCGTATTCCAGCCCGGCGAGGAAATCGGGCGCGGCGCGCGCAGCATGCTCGACGACGGCATGACCACGCGCTTTCCGAAGCCCGACGTGATTCTCGGCCAGCACGTGATGTTCGGTCCGGCCGGCACGGTCGGCTATCGCAGCGGCACGATCCTCTCGGCCGCCGACAGCCTCAAGGTCAAACTGTTCGGGCGCGGTTCGCACGGCTCGCAGCCGCAAACCTCGATCGACCCGGTCATCATGGCGGCCTCCACCACGCTGCGTCTGCAAACCATCGTGTCGCGCGAAATCGCGCCGAGCGACAGCGCCGTGCTGACGGTCGGCTCGATACAGGCCGGCACGAAAGAGAACATCATCCCCGACGACGCGACGCTCAAGCTCAACGTGCGCAGCTATGACGAAGACGTGCGCGAGTACATGCTCGGCGCGATCCGCCGCATCTGCTGTGCCGAATGCGTGGCGTCGACCGCGCCGCGCGAACCCGAATTCACCACGCTGTCGAGCTATCCGCTCACGGTCAACGACGCCGCCGCCACCGAGCGTCTGCGCAACGCCTTCGAAGCGCGCTTCGGCAAGCATGCGTACGAGGCGCAACCGGCCGCCGCCAGCGAAGACTTCAGCCTGTTCGGCCGCGAATGGGGCGTGCCGTACTCGTTCTGGTTCGTCGGCAGCACCGATCCCGAGACCTTCCGCAAAGCGCGCGAGGCGAAGAAGCTCAACGAAATCCCGAGCAACCATTCGCCGAAGTTCGCCCCGCTGCTTCACCCGACGCTGCGCACCGGCATCGAAACGATGCTGTGCGCAGCCGGCGCCTGGTTCGATCAGCGAGAACAAGCACTGTGAATTCGCACGCGGTCTATACCCTTCTCGATCTGGTCGGTACGTTCGTATTCGCGATCAGCGGCGCGGTGGCCGCGCGGCAACGGCGGCTCGACCTGTTCGGCATCGTCGTGATCGCGTTCATGGTCGCGTGCGGCGGCGGCATCGTGCGCGATCTCTGCATCGGTGCGATTCCGCCCGCGGGCCTGTCGAACTGGCATTACCTGGCAACCGCGCTGGCCGCCTCGGCAGTCACGATTCTCGCGTATCCGCAAGTGCGCAGACTGCGCCAACCGGTGCTGTTCTTCGATGCGATCGGGCTCGGCCTCTTCGCGGTGTCGGGCGCGCAGAAGTCGCTCGTGCATAGCCACAACGCCGAACTCGCGATTCTGCTCGGCATCGTCAGCGCGGTCGGCGGCGGCGTGATGCGCGACGTGGTGCTCTCGCGCGTACCCGCGATTCTCGAGCGAGATATCTACGCATCGGCCGCGCTGCTCGGCGCATCGGTGCAGGTGGGCTTTTCGTATGCGGGCTGGACCGACTGGTGGACACCCTGGTTCGCGACGCTCGCCTGCGTGCTGGTTCGGCTCGCGTCGCTGCGTTACGGCTGGCGCCTGCCGATCTTTCAGGGAAAGAGCGCGGCCGAAACGCACGACCACCGGTAATGCGCGCCGAAGCGTTGCAACTAGCTCGCCGCCAGCGGAATCAGCCGCGGCTTGGTCAGGCTATAGGCGATCTGCGAAAACAGCGCATTCAGGCTATTCGTGCCGCCCGCCGCGTTCGCACAGGTGTCCGAATAGAAATAAGACGGCCCCGAGGCGATCGACGCCATCGTATTGCACGCAGTGAGCTTATCGGCGCCGTCGCCGCAACTCGGCGCCGAATTGGACTCGCCGCCGAGATACGCGACGGTATAGATCAACGTGCCCGTATTGTTCTTCACGGCGGAAGCCGCATTGATCGCGGCCTGGCACTCGCTGCCGTAGGTGCTGCTATAGGTCGTGCCCAACTGGGTCGTCGTCGACGAAGCGATGCCGTCGCTCAGCAGAATAATCACGTTCTGGCCGGGCGGATGCTGCGTTGACGCGGTGGCGGCCAGCGAAGTTTGCGCCACCGTAATCGCCTGCGCGTAAAACGTGCCCAGACCGCCCGGCGCCGGCAGGCCGCTGCAACTGCCGCCGCCGAGCGCCTGCACGATGCCCGAACTCGTGCTGACCTGGCCGTTGCTGCCGAGATAACCCGAGCTCGGCGACGAATACTGGTAGCTCGCGCTCGAAGCCGAATAGCTGCTCGCAATGGTCGGCGACTTGCCCGAGCACGAGAAGTTGTACGTCGACGAAGTTTGCGGCGGAAACGCCATCAAGCCGACGTTGTCACCGGCGTTCGTGAGACCCGTCAACAGTTGCAACGCGCCGGCCTGCGCGCATTGCAGCCGTGTTTGCGCGGCTCCCTTCGCGTTCTTGCAGTTGCTGTCCGTCGTGGTGGCCATCGAGCGCGTGGTGTCGAGAACGATCATTACGTTGTAGAGCGCGGGCTCCGCGCCGCCGCCCGCGCCCGCCTTCGAGGTTGCCGAGATCGTCTGCTGGCTTTTGCCGAAGACTCGTGCGAAATAGAGCGGCACGGTGGCCTGCTGCGTGACCTGGATGCCGTTGTAGCCGGAAGCGGCCTGCTTGTAGGGCAGCGCGACGCTCGACAACGTGAGGCCCGTGATCGTCGCGGCCGCCGGAATCACGCCGCCGGGCAGCGTGTTGTTGTTGCCGGCCGCGAACGCCTGGGCGTTGCTCGACGCGGTGGCCCACGACTGTGTCCACAAATCCACCGCGCCCGCGAGCGCCGCGGCATCGGTTGCGCTCTGCAGGCGTCTCTGGCTGTAGGCCAGATAGCCGAGATCGACGCCGAGCGCGGCGAAGCCCAACAGCATCACCATCGAAATCGCCACGAGGATGGAGACGGCGCCGCGCTGGCGACGAAGCGCGCCGCGCGGGCCAGTTGTCGTTCTTCTCATGATTTCCCCCAAAACGGTTGAACCGCTTTCTTGCTGCTCACGCTCTTTTGCATGCCGTCTGTTTGCACGCTTTCCTTTTGTGTGCGCTTCTTTTGCGCACAAGATTTTGCGCACCTGCTTTTTGCGCCAGTCATTGCACGCGCTCCACCGCGCTTGCATTGAGCGTGGTCGGCATCATCGCGTAGAGACCGGACAGGCTGCCCTTGAAGATCGGTACGAACGTGTACGAGACGGTCACCGTCGCCGTTCCGACCGCCGACGTGCCGCCGGCGCTCGTCAGGCCCGACGCGCAGGCCGAATCGCTCGTGCAGGCGGTGCCGTTCACCGACGTCGCGATCGACAGATTCGAGGTTTTGAGCAGCGACGCGGACGCGTTCACCTGAGTCTGCGTCGCCGTATACGGACTGGTGGTGCCGCGTTGCGACGCGAAATAGCGCGCGCCCGCCGAGGCCGCATTTGCGACCATCACGTAGTTGCCGAGCAGCCAGCCGAACTGCGCGACGCCGAGCACAATCAGTAGAAGCACGGGCGCAAGCAGGGCGAATTCGACCGCCGCCACGCCTTGCTGCTTTTTCAGCGCCGACGCTCCCCGTAATCGGTGCGTCGGTCTCGTGCCTGAAATCATTGCACCACCTCCGACATGCTCGCGCTCAGGCTCGACGGCATGATGCTCTTCAGGCCAAACAAAGCGCCGCCGAACAGCGGCGCAAACGTATAACCGAGCTGCACGATCGCCTGCGTGCCGGCCGCGGGCGCCTGCGTGCCCGAACCCAACGCGCTGGCGCACGTACTGTCGCTGGTACATGACGTACCGCCGACGCTCATCGAGATCGTCAACGTGCCTTTCAATGCGCCTGTCTGCGTGTTGATCGCATTCGCCGTGTCGGTGTACGGCGCTGCGTACCCGCGCTCCGACGCAAGCTGGTGCGCGCCGAGCGCGGCGGCATTCGTCAGCATCAGATAGTTGTTGACGAACCAGCCGAATTGCACGCTGCCGAATATCAGTGCCAGCAGTAGCGGGAGCACAAGCGCGAGTTCGACCGCCGCCGCGCCCCGTTGAGTTTTTCGTTTTATGCGTTCTTTTTCTCTCATCCCACTCTCGTATGTATTGACAGGCAACGGCCTGCGCAGGCTCAGGCGCCCGCCATGCTCGGCAGCAGTTCCCGATAGATATGAATCATCGACGGTCCCATCAGCACGACGAGCAGCGCCGGAAAAATACAGAAGATCAGCGGAAACAGCAGCTTCAGCGCAATCTTCGCGGCGCGCTCCTCGGCACGCATGCGCCGCCGCGTGCGCAGCGTGTCGGAAAGCACGCGCAGCGACATGCCGATGCTCGTGCCAAAACGCTCGGCCTGAATCAGCATGGCGCTGAATGCGTCGATATCTTCCACGCCCGTGCGCAAGGAGAAATTGCGCAGCGCCTTTTCCTTCGAGAAACCGGAGCGCATTTCCAGCAGCATCAGTTCGAGTTCGCTCGCCACAACCGCACTGCGCATGCGGATTTCCTCGCCCACCTTCATCAGCGACGCATCGAGACTGAGCCCCGCCTCGATGCAGACCGTCAGCAGATCGAGCGCATCGGGAAAGTCCTCGACGAGGCTGCGCTTGCGCGCGGCAATACGTTTTGCCAGCACGAGATTCGGCAGGTAGTAGCCGAGCCCGGCGAGCAGCACGAGAACGATCGAGCGTCCGAGCAGCGTGGGCGCGAAGGATGAGCCGTAGAGCGCGAGCATCGCGAGAAACGGCAACAGGATCGCGAGCGCCGTTTTCGCGGCCAGGTAGATCGGCACCGCGTTGGCCGAGCGCCACCCCGCGGTCATCAATTGCACACGCAACGCGGATTGCTCCCAGCCTTCCTTCGGCACCGACAGCTTCGAAATCGGCTGCGAAATTTCGACGAGCTTTTCGTACCACGCGGTGTCCGCGGATGGCGCCAGTTGCTCCGGCGCCGGCACGACGTTCGCGCCGCCCGCCTGCTCGATGCGCCGGCTCATGTCGCGCGGCGCGGCCAGATGCAGCACGCCGAACGCGGCCGCGAACACGATCGCGAACACGGCGGCGAGCAGCAGAATCTGCGTGATGTTCAGCGTTTGCATGGTCTCTCCTCGGTAGTTGTTCTTCGCGGGCGGTACGACGCGCTCAAACCCGGATCTTCACGATGTGCCGCATCCAGAAGATGCCGAACAGCATCCCGACGCCCGAGCTCACGACCATTTTTACGCCGGTGGAGTCGCGCCACAGTATGTCGAGGAAGTCGGGATTGAGAACCATCATCGCGGCGCCGACGCCGAACGGCATCAGTCCCAGCACCCACGCGGACATCTTGCCTTCCGCGGACAGCACGCGAACCTTGTCGAACAGCTTGAAGCGGTCGCGAATCAGCGCCGTGATGCCGTCGAGTACTTCGGCGAGATTGCCGCCCGTCTCGCGCTGGATCACGACCGCGATCACGAAGTAGCGCAAATCGCGAATCGGCACGCGCGTGGCGAGATTCGTCAGCGCCTCGCTGATCGACACGCCATAGTTGATCTCGTCGAACACGATGCGGAATTCGCCGCTCATCGGCTCGGCGAACTCGTTGCCGACCATATCGATTGCCCCCGTGAACGCATGGCCCGAACGCAGCGCGCGCGCCAGCATGTCGCAGACGTCGGGCAACTGCCGCTCCAGTTGCCGGATGCGGCGATTGCGCCGCCGCTGCACATAGGCGATCGGCAACAGCGCGGCCAACACGGCAATCGCCACGGAGACGAACCACGGCAACGCGACGCTCGCGCCGATCATCAGCACGAACAGCGGCAATACCGCGCACGTGCCGACGAGCCGGCCCACCGACCACTGGAGCCCGGACTGCTGCAGAAACAGATCGAGCGCATGCACGCGCGGGATCAGCAGCAAAAACCGCGTGAGCCACGCCGACTCGGCCAGCATGCGCGTCTTCAGAATCGACAGCCGCTCGCGGCTCACCTGGCCGCCCGCGGAGACCGCGCGAATCCGTGCGGCAACGCGCCGCGCGGTCGGCCCATGCCGGCTGTCCCAGTACTCGTACACGCCGCTCGTCGCAAGCACCACGGCCACGAAGAGCAGGATGATCGCGGCGTAGAAGATCGGGTTCATGCAAGTCTCCTGAAACAGCGAATCACGTCGTCTCGAAGCGGCGGGCCGGATCGTAGATCTGATCCGACGGCGCCACGCCGAATGCTTGCAGGCGCTCGGCGAATTTCGGCCGCACGCCGGTCGCGCAGAAATGTCCGCGCACGTTGCCCTTCGAATCGACACCGGCGCGGCGGAACACGAAGATCTCCTGCATGTTGATCATGTCGCCTTCCATGCCGGTCAACTCCGAAATGCTGATGATCTTGCGGCGTCCATCGGTCAAACGCGCGGCCTGCACGACGACCGAGATCGCCGACGAAATCTGTTGCCGCATCGTGCGTGTCGGCAGCGACAGGCCGCCGAGGTTAATCATGTTTTCGAGGCGCGTGAGCGCGTCGCGCGGCGTGTTCGCGTGGATCGTCGACAGCGAGCCTTCGTGGCCCGTGTTCATCGCATTGAGCATGTCGAGCGCTTCGGCGCCGCGCACTTCGCCGAGGATGATGCGATCGGGCCGCATCCGCAGCGCGTTGCGCACGAGCGTGCGCTGCGTGATCTCGCCGCGCCCCTCGATGTTCGGCGAACGCGTTTCGAGTCTGAGCACGTGCTGCTGGCGCAATTGCAGTTCGGCCGCGTCCTCGATCGTGACGATACGTTCGTCATCCGGAATAAATCCCGACAGCACGTTCAGGAGCGTGGTCTTGCCGCTGCCCGTGCCGCCCGACACGAGAATGTTGACCTTCGCGCGCGCGAGCGCATCGAGCACTTCGGCCATCGGCGGCGTGAGGCTTTGCAGTTCGACCAGATCGGCGACCTGCAGCGGGTTCGCGGCGAAACGGCGGATCGACAGCAACGGACCGTCGACCGCGCACGGCCGGATGATCGCGTTCACGCGCGAGCCGTCCGGCAGGCGCGCGTCGACCATCGGGCTCGATTCGTCGATATGGCGGCCCACGCCCGAAACGATCTTCTCGATGACCTTCATCAGATGCGCGTCGTCGTAGAAGGTCACGTCGGTCGCTTCGAGCCGCCCGCGCCGCTCGACGTAGGTATGGCGATACGTATTGACGAGAATGTCCGACACGCTCGGGTCGCGCAGCAGCACTTCGAGCGGACCGAAGCCGAACATTTCGTCGTGCACGTCGCCCACCAGCTGCCGGCGTTCGAGATCGTTGGCCGGCGCCTTCTGCTCTTCGAGAATGCGGCCGATCAGCGCGGCAATCTCCTGGCGCACCTGATCGGACGGCAAACGCGACAGGCGTTCGAGTTCGACACGTTCGAGCACGGCCTGATGAATCTCGCGCTTGAGTTTCTGATAGGCAGCGCGCAGCATGCCGGCCGGCGTACCCGACGAGTCCTGGCGCTCGCCCAGGGGTTGCGCGCGTTGCGCGGAAATCTGCTCACGAAGCGACATGGCCTCTCCCCTTCTCAGGTATTACAGCGTTTCAAGTTTCGGCGCCGCCTGACGGCCGAGCAGCCGCGCGAACAGCGAATCGCTCTTCGCGCGTTTGCGCTCCGACGTCGTCGCGCGGCTGACGATGTTCTCGGCGAGCGTTTGCAGACTGCGCGCGACCCCGCTGCTGCGCGCGGTCTTCGATACCGGCAGGCCCTGGTTCATCGCCTCGGTCACGGCCTCGGCGTCCTCGGGAATGACCTGGTACGCGTGCATGCCGAGCACCGATTCGAGCGCCGTGCGCGCGCGTTCGCCGTGGCGCGTGTAGCGGTTCAGGACGAGGCGCATCTGCTCCTGTGCATAGCCGAGCGAGCAGAGAATTTCCTGCAGCCGGCGGCCGGCGCGCACGTGCGGCATGCTCGCCTGCAATACGACATGAATCTGGTCGCTGCGATCGAGCGCGAGCATCGACAGTTGATTGAGCGTCTGACCGAGATCGAACAGCACGAAGTCGTAATGCGGCGCCGCGACGCCGAGCATCCATTCGAGGCGGTCTTCCTTGATCTCGGCCGCCTTCACCGGATCGCCCGCGCCGGCGAGAATATGAAAGTTCTCGGTGACGTGCATCAGACTCGTGTCGAAGAACGCGGCGTCCATGCGCTCGATCTGCGCGCAGACTTGCGGCAGCGTCGAGGGCGGGGTTTCGTCGGAGACCAGAAAGGCGGCGTCGGCGAACTGCTGGTTCAGATCGATCAGCAGTACGCGCTTTTTCTGCGGCAGGCTCGCGATCGCATGCGCGACGTTCGCGGCGATAAAGCTCGTGCCCGCGCCGCCCTTGCACGACACGAACGACAGCACCTGGGTATCGCGCGTGCCGCTTTGCAAACCCCGCGACTGCGCGCGCTGCAACGCGTCGCCTAACTGGCGCGGATCGAGCGGCCAGTTGAGCACGTCGCGAAAGCCCGCGCGCATCGCGGCGATCAGCGTATCCGGCGACGCATCGGGAATCAGCAGGATGCAGGTGAGCCGCCCATGCGCGCGATGCAGACGTTCGACCACGGGCAGCTCCGCGTCCTTCAGCGACGCCGCATCGACAATCAGCACGTCGAACGCGTCGAGACTGTCGCCGCGCTCGCCGAGCAGCGACGGCCCGCCGGTCGCGCGCGTGAAGCGATAGTCGCCGCATTCGCCGCTCAGATGCGCGATCTGCGCGAGCCGCGCGCTGTCTTCAGAGAGGGCCAGGATGTTGATCATGATGTTCTCGCCCAAGCGATCAAGGTTATCCGGCGGACGTCGCCGCGCTGTGCTTCACTGACTGCCGCCGTTCGTGCCGATGCCGATCACGAACGGATTGATGGTCGTGACGGGCGCCTGGAACGACTTGTCGTACTGGTCCTGCGCGGCCACGGCGGCCTTGCCGTCGACCCCCGGCGTGGACGGCGTGTGCTCGCCCGCGTGCGGATCGATGATCTGCATCCGCGTCACGGTGCGCACGGCTTCGCCGAAGTGCGCGTCCCAGATCGGCGTGCTCGTCATGCAGCCGCTCAACGAGCCGCCCAGGGTTGCGTAGAGCGCCAGCAGCAACGCCGCGCGGCGAGTCGTCGCAAGATGCGTCACAAGATGTTCGAGTTTCATGAGAGTCCCCTTCGCAGCGCGTTACTGGTTGGCCGGATCGGTTTTGGCGAGCGCGGGCCCGTCGCCGCCGGCGGCGTGGGCCGTGGTGCCGCCCGCTTGCGCCGCCACCGTCGCGGTCCGGTCGTCCGACAGTGCCGCCGATGGCGCG
>NZ_JAAGPS010000036.1:0-54573 GCF_017105025.1 Paraburkholderia sp. Ac-20336
CGAAGCCGGCGTGCTCGGCCGCCTCGGTCACGCGGCGCGTGACGACGCCCGCGCCCGAGAAGATCGTCGCGACCTTGCGATCGACGCCGGGCAGGTCGGTCATCTCGACCGGGCCGAGCTGTTCGAGCTTTTCGGTGTTGAGAACGGCCGAGAACGGCGTGAGCGGCACCGCGCCGCCCGTGTAGCCGGTGCCGCCGCCGCGCGGAATCACGGTCAGGCCGAGTTCGAAGCAGGCCTTGATCATGCCGGCGATCTCGGCTTCGGAGTCCGGCGTCAGCACGACGAACGGGTATTCGACGCGCCAGTCGGTCGCGTCGGTTACGTGCGCGACGCGCGACAGGCCGTCGAACTTGATGTTGTCTTTCTGCGTGACCTTGCCGAGCACGCGCGTGGCGCGGCGGCGCAGGTCGCAGGTCTGCTGGAATTCGCTGGCGAACTGGTCGATCGCGCGGCGCGCGGCCTGCACGAGTGTTTCGACGCGCGCGGCGCGCTCGACGCCGGCTTCGTCGCCATGGTCGCGCAGATCGGCGCGGCGGCGCTTCTCGATTTCGGCGAGGCGGTGATTGAGCGCCTCGATCAGCAGCGCGCGGCGCTTCGGGTTGTCGAGCAGATCGTCCTGCAGATACGGATTGCGGCGCACGACCCAGATGTCGCCGAGCAACGCATGCAGAATTCGCAAAGACTGCCCTAGTCCCGGTTCGATGCGCAAGCGAACGAGTGCGTCCCACACGGCCTCACTCAGGAGGCGAATCACGATCTCACGATCAGAAAAAGACGTGTAGTTGTACGGGATGTCTCGATACCTTGCTTTCGCGTCGACGGGCATTCTCGTGTCAGCGCACAGGCGCGCCGCGGGCACATGGACATTCATCGGGTTGAGCCAATATAGGTTTCCGGGTGCGCATGGCCTGTTCTTTTTGCCGGGTTCAATCGACGCAAGCGCATTGATTCGGATTACGCAAGAAAGGTGGTACGAATCAGATCCAGCGCAGTCTTGAGCATCATCAGTGTCGCGCCCCCGATGAACGGCGGCGCGATGATCGCCGTAGCCCCCAGGAACAGGCGGCCCGCGATTGGCAGATCGGGTTTCTTCCAGGCGATGTATACGCCAGCGGGCGGAAGAAACAGGATCGAGAGTACATAGCTGCGATAGGTAAAACCGTGCTTCGCAACGAACGCCTTGATCTTGTCCTTGAACGACATTGCCATGCCCCTTTCAGATCAGACCGAGACGGCTGACTTTTGCAACCGCCTGAGCCCGGTTCGAGACTTTCAGCTTTTCATAGACATTGGTCAGGTGGAACTTCACGGTCCGCTCCGAGACACACAGAATCTTGCCGATCTCCCAGGCGGTTTTCCCTTCGATGACCCACTTGATGACGTCCCGCTCTTTCCTGGTCAACCGGATGCCGCTCAGATCGAGCGAAGGATTGGCGACCGTTTCGCCGAGGTTGAAACCGGCATCGGACTGATCCACTTCCATGATTTTCATCGCCAGAGTTGCATGCAGATGCATCGCGATGAAGCTGACCAGTAACGCGAGATGCACCGTGACATCCGCGCATTCGAGCTGCAGCACCGTGCCGACATCTTCCGCGCTCGACACGCTGGAACGCACGCAGGCCGCGACGCCCTCGCCGCCGCGCATATGGGACGCGACGTCATCGGTAATATGACCGAGTTCGTTGAATTCGCCACGGCAATCCTGCCATTGAAAAGCATGGTCGAGCGGATTCGATATCGTGAAACAGTTCAGGTATTGCTCAAGATCGACAGCGGGGCCGCACAATGTACGGCCAGGAGAGCAATCTGCCTGATCAGTGCGCACGCCATATCGATATACCATGCCATGCGAAATCGCCGTACTCTTGCGCTCATGCAAGATCACGCATCGGTCGAATTCAACCACCTCCCTGACTTTCTCCGTAAATCGGTCGAGCTGATCGGCCAGATCCGTCGGTCGAAGGATTTCGCTAATGATGCATGAAAGTGTTTTCAATTGATCGGTGCATTGAAGGCAAATCAAGTCACCACCTCCGGAAATTATCGTTCCGCTCCGTGTTTGTCATGATGGACCCATCCCCTCCTGTGCCGCTATCGGCGATCACTGGATCTATCGACTCATTGGAAACAGCGTCATTCTCTCGCTTTCCGCTACGACGCTGTGCAAGAGGAGGTCTTGCTGGAGACGGCACAGTATCAATCCTTACAATGACAGAACTATGTATATTGGGTCTTTTACGACGCTTCACCAATTCAGTTTGAATAAAAAAATATATCGATTATTCCACTATATGCTTTATGGATACGGTTTTTCCCACTCATGGCTGCGGGAAATACCGAAAAATCGAATGACTGTTCAAAAATCGGAATAGATTTCGCAATGATTACATTGAGACCGGTAATTTCGCGACGTTCATCACACGTGTAGCACAAGACAAACGAATATCTTCTTCTTATTTTTTAAATTTATTTTCTGATTCAAATAACGTGCCAGAAATCCCCTATTCAGTATCACGAAACGCGCAACGCCATCTCATTGCACGTTAAATTTAATGTGCGAACCAGCAACGAATTAAGCACATATTCATATAGCGAAAATCGTTGCGACTTTGGGCCCGGTCATTACCATGCAACTCCGCCGCACGCGTCACATCGTTCAGACACTGGTGGTCAGATTGCGTGGCGATGCGCTACCGCCCGGTGGCAATTGCCGCTCGTTACCGGCAGGACGGGCCAAATAGCCGGTCGCGTAAAAGTAGTCGAAATAGACGCGCAACCAGTCGTTGGTCGGCCTGATTCCCTCACTGAGTACATCGCCCGCGAGTTGCCGCAAATGAGCGATTGCGATAGGAAGCTGGCGCCCCACGGATGGATCGGCGACCGGATTCAACGTCCTGAGAACCGGAATCAGCATCGTCAACGGATGCGTCTGATCGCGCCGTACGTGAGCGGTCAATGCCTCAAGCCAGGATTCGTAATCCATACGTTCGATGGCGAAGCCCTCGCCCTCGATGAAATCGACCAACGCATCCATCGAATTCCATTGCGGGTTGACGACATGAATCGCCTTGCCATGTACAGCTGGATGCATCGATGTCCTGACGATGAGACGGCTCACGACATCGACAGGCAGCATGTTGTCGAACCCCGTATCGCGCGGTGCCTTGCCGAACAACACGATGCCCTTGATGAGACGGCAGAACAGGTCATCCACATTCATCCGGCCGGAACGTGAATGCCCAACGATACGCGATGGTCGATAGACCGAGACAGGTAAGCCCCTTTGTGCGGCAATGGCAAGCATCTGCTCGGCCACCCACTTGCTTTGTTCATAGCCACTAGTCAGCCTGTCGTGCAATGGAACCGCCAGGACCTCGGGAATCGTCTCGGCGAAACGGTTCAACGTGCCGACTGTCGACACGTAGTGCACCGGCTTCGTCTTGTGCAGGCTGGCAAGACGCAGGACGTCCTGGGTTGCCATCACGTTGACCTGTTTAAGTGAACTGTACGGGTAAACGAAATTGACGAGTGCGCCGTTGTGATAGATCGCGTCGATATCACTCGCCAGATTCGAGAACACCTGATCGGACATGCCGAGGCGCGGCAACGCCAGGTCCCCCGGCACGGCAACGATACGCGACGTCCATGATTCGTTCCATATTCCGTGCCCTTTGAGCGCATCGACGATTCTGCGATGTCCCGACGCGGCGTCGGTCGCACGCACGACGCAATGCACGTCGGCCTGTGTGTCTTGTAGCAGTTCCTCTAGCAGATGAACGCCAAGGAAACCCGTCGCTCCGGTAAGCAGCACTTGCTGATAGGGGCAAGGACGATACGCACTCGCGAGCACGATGTCTTCGTCCAACCTGGCGTCCGCAGACAGATCGATTCCTGCTCGCCCGGTTTCCCCGCCTCTGTTCAGAATCACCGCGGCGAGTCCTGCGATGGTGGGTCTGGCCAGTAGTGTTTCCATATCGATCTTGCAGCCCAGCTTTTCCTCGATCTGGTAAAGCATCACCGTCGCTTGCAACGAGTCACCGCCAAGATCGAAGTAACTGTCCTCAACGCCAATCCTGTCGCTCTTCAGCAACGCGGACCAGATGTCGAATATCGCGGTTTCGACAGCATTGCGCGGTGCCTGCTGATCCTTGCTGACAAGCGGCGTGATCTCGCCGCGCAACAGGGACAGACGATCAAGCCCGCCCTCGCTGCGAGGCAATCTGTCGAGTTCGACGAATTCCGCAACACCAAGCCCATACAACTCACTCGCCTCACGTATACGTTCGGCATGGCCGTCAGCCCGCGCGCCGTCGTTCACGCTATAGAAGACGCTGTACTCCCAATCGCCCATGTCTGAAACACGCTCGACGATAGCCGCCTCCGACACGCCAGCGCGAGCCGCCAGTTCGCTTTCGCGTTTCACCCATTGTCCGGTCAACGTGTCGAGCGCGGCCTCGGCATTCGGCAGTTCGGTATGGCACGCCGCATCGGTCATCCATGCACGCAGTGCGGTGCGCAGTCGAATGCCATCGCGTGTCGCAATCCATGCATGGCGGTCCGGCTTGCCGTTGCTCAGCAGCAGATCGGGGACGGTGTCCCCCGCGATCGTCAGCCGACCTTGTGCGTCGATGGCGGCACGGTGCAACCGGTTGTCGAGCACTTCGACCGTCGCGCCGGCAGCAGGCACACCGGCATCGGTCGACCACCGATACCCCGAGTCGTCCTCTGCGTGTGCTATCAACGTCGAATGAACCAGCGAGTGTGCGGGCCAGCGTAGTTCGCGCATCAGCCGTGCCTTCGGTGCCAGTGCCTGAAGACGATGCGCATCGCGCCGCGTAAGCCCACATGCATCGACGATCCAGTAATCGGAGTCGATCGTGCCCGCCGGGAGCACTGCAGCCGCCCGGCCAATGGATCGCGTATGCGTCGCGCTCAACACGACGCTGTGCCAATGCCTGCCCGACGATGCCAGCGTTCCGATGAACGCCTCTTCTCTCGCGCATGTGACGTAATGCAGCGAGAGGCCCGCGCACAGGCCAGCCAGCCCTGTCCAGATCGTCGAATGGGCGAGTGGGGAATCGCACAATGCCATGTCGAACGCGGCTTGCACGGGATACGTCCGCTCAAACGATTGCGCTGCGCGGAACAACTGCGACTGGCGGTAGCGCGTCAGCCTCCATGCACCCGTATCGATCCTGACGAGCAACGCGCAGGCGCCGCACGCCGGGTTGGCTGTGGCAGGCCCAGACAGGACGTCGGGTTGATCCCGGCGATGGCCGAACGCAGGATCACGCTCATCGAACACGTTGCACTGCATGCCCTGGATTGACTCGGATCGCACGGTACTCACGCAGCCACGCACCGGTTCCGGCCCCCACGCAGATTCCGCCGCCGACACCAGCGCATCGACATCCGATTCCTGATCGGGAACGATGCATTCGATTCCATAGGCAAGACCCGATAACAGCATCACCAGACCCGCCACCGGCTCATTGCTCCGGATCAGAACGCGGTCGCCGGGAAGATAACCGAGCCCCTGCCATTGCCACATCGCGCGCACGATCCGCGAGCGCAGTGCCGCGTAACTCAGACTGGCCGACAGAGTCAATGTCGAACTGCGTGTGCACCTGATTGCCGATGCGGAAAAGGCCAGCCGGTCGGGCGTGCTGTCGGCGTGCCGCATCACCATGGCGAGCAGCGTTTCCGCGCCAGCGGGCATCTCCGCTGCCGGATCACGCCGCGGCGCGGTTTGCAGATGCAGATCGCCAACACGTTGATACCTGGCCAGTACCATCGTTTCGAGGAGAGAGCGATACTGATCGGCCATCCGTGCGATCGCGGGGCCGTCGAAGCGCGCGGTATCGTAGGTCAGCTGGAACGTCAGCGGCTCTTGCGGCAACACGATCAGCGCGAGCGGATAGCTGGTTTCCTCGACCGCGCGCAGGTCCTCGACAGCCAGCCCGCAAGCGGCGACCATCGCCCTGAAAGCATCCTGACCAGGATAGTTCTCGAAGACATACAATGATTCGAACAGCGTGCGCCGCTCAGTGAGTTCGCTACATTGCAGCACGTCGGTCAGCGACCCATACGCATAGCGCTCGGCACGTTGCGTATCGGACTGGATTCGCCGAAGCCACTCCATCGTATCGAGTTCATCATCGAGCCGCACCCGCACGGGCAACGTGTTGATGAACAGACCGGCAGTTTTTTCCACGCCGTCTATCTCGGTCGAACGGCCCGACATCACCATGCCGTAGACGACATCATCGCTATCGCCATAAAGTCCCAGTAGAGCCGACCATGTGCCCTGGCACAGCGTGTTCAAGGTCAGACGGTTGGCGCGGCACAGCTTCGTCGCGACCGATGTCCAGTCGGCCGGCATCGCCGAAGTGATGCTTGCAAGGCGCCGCCTGCCGTCGTTTGCGGGCGCTATACGGGGCGCCATCGACGCCGCAAAACGCAACGGCGCGCGAAACCCCTTCAACGTCTCCTTCCAGTATTCGCGCGCCTGCGCCGCGTCCTGCCCGCGATGCCACGCCACGTAGTGCCGGAAGTCCGTCGACAAAGCGGGCAGTATGGTGTTCGGTTGCGCGTAAAACTGGAAGACTTCGTCGAGAAGAATCGGCATGGACCAGCCATCGAGAATCGCATGATGGTAGGTCCACAGAAAGCGAAACCCGTCGTGTCCCTGCGTCACGACAGTAAGCCGCATCAGCGGCGCCACGCTCCAGTCGAATCCCCTTCTTCGATCTTCCGCCAGCAGCGTGTCGAAACATCGTTGCTGCTCTTCAGGATTCCGGCCGCTCCAGTTCAGTGTCTCGAACGGCAACATCACGGTCCTTCTCACGACCTGCATGGGCTTTTCTTCGTTCAGTCGAATGAATAGCGTCTTCAGGACATCGTGACGATGAGTGACGGTCTCCCATGCGTGCCTGAAGCGCTCAATGTCGAGCGGGCCCTTGAGTACGCACGAGAACTGCTCGACATACACGCCCGATTCGGGATCGAGCCGCGAATGGTGCAGCATGCCGCGTTGCAGCGGCGTGAGGTAATAAATTGTATCGACGTTTTTGCTCATCGTGGATTCCTGCGTTCGGCATGCTTTCCCATGCCGCGCGCCGGGACGTTTGGCAACGGTGACCGGGATGAATCGCCGCCCTTCCTGTTAGCGCTCGAGCGCTTCGATCTCGTCCAGCAGTTCGTCCAGCCCGTCCTGGTTCACATCGAGCTGCGGCACATCGGACGGCGTCAGCCCGCCTGCACCTTCGGTACAGCAATGTCGAATCAGCATGGTCAATGCATCGCTAACCCTGCACATCAGGCAGCCGATGCTCTCGTCGATGCCGGGTGCGCCGTGAAAGCCGGATGCGATCGTGAGCCGGCCATCAGCGATATAGGCGGTCACGTCGAGCAGATGCGTACGGCGTTGCCGCGCGCTTCGGATGCCAGGCGCCGGCTTGAGCACTTCGTCATAAAATGCCGACGATCCGGCGATCTGATCCAGTTGACCGAGATAGGTGAACAGTATCGGTGAGTTCGGCAACGAATCCAGCAATGCCTCGTCCGTACCCTGAGACTCGGACCGCGGGGCTTCGAGATAGCGCAGCGCCCCAAAGCTCGCGCCTTTGCGTGGAATCTGCCGCAGCCGCTCCTTGACGTGCTTGATGAGGCGGCCGGGATCGTCATATGGCGTCGCCTCGATGAACACCGGATAGATCGATGTGAACCAGCCGATGCTGCGGCTCAGATCGACGACATCGGCCAATGCGTCGCGCCCGTGTCCTTCCAGATCGACGAGCAGCGCATCGCTGCCGCTCCACGAACGAAAGCCCGCGTGCAAGGCGGCGATCAGCAGATCGTTGGCATCCGTACCATAGGCCTGATGGGCGGTCGTGCGGAACGCTTCCGTCAGTTCAGCGTCGAGTGTGGCGGTACAGCCTCCCGACGGCTCGTTATACGTGTGATGCACGATAGGCGCGAGACCATGACGCATCAGCGCGACTCTGGCGGGTCCCGCCAGCGCGCCGCGCACATGAGTCACGAAGCGCTGCCAGTACTGGCGATCGCTGTCCAGCACGGCACCTTTGACGAGCGCGTCCCACTGCTCGACCCACGCTTTGGTCGAACTCGTCTTCAAAGGCAGCTTCACCGCCGACTGCGCGCGCAACTGCAGGTAAATATCGCCGATATCCTGCAGCAGGATATTCCACGACACGCCGTCGATGGCGAGATGGTGTACGACGATCAGAAGGCGGCTCGCCGTCAGCGTTGCACTCTCGAGCCAGCGCACGCTCAACAGTCGGCCGCGTTCGATGTCGAGTCCCGCCTGGGCGTCGGCGATCGCCTGACTCCAGATTTCCGCACAGGGCTCGCCCACGTTCGTCGTACACGACACGATGGCCCAATCGGGCGAGTGCGCAGGGTCATCGTCGGGGACGAACACCTGACGCCAGCCGCCTTCGCGCTCTTCGAAACGCGAGCGCAGCACGTCATGATGACGCACTACGAGCCGCAGCGCCTCCTGCATGATGGTAGGGTCCGGCGCCTCGCGCAGGGAGAGGAGCAGCGCCTGATTGAAATGTGACCGGTCCACGTCAACCTTGTCGAAGAACCATTGCGACGCGGGCCCCGGCATGACCTCACCCGTAACGCTCCCTTGCTCCGCCAGGATGCCGGGCACGGCGCTCACCCCCCTCGCAAGACCGGCGATCGTCGTCTGCTCGAAGATATCCTTCGGCTTCAGATACATCCCTTCGAGCGACGCCTTCGAGACGATCACGGCCGCCAGAATCGAATCGCCGCCGAGCACGAAGAAGTCGTCGTCGATACTCACCGACGACTTGCCGAGTACTTCACACCAGATCGCCGCGAGTTTGCGTTCGATGTCGGTAGCCGCGGCGCGGTTCGCCGTGAGCGTGCGCTGCGGCGGTGGCAACCGGCTGACATCGAGTGTGCCGTCGCGATCGAGGGGTAGCGCCTCCAGCATCACGAACGCTTCGGGATGAGTGTAGTCGGGCAGCCCCCTCTTCAAGCTGCCGCGCAGCGCACTTTCAAGCTCACCACGCACGTCATCGTCGATGGGCACCACATACGCCGTGAGCATGATCGCGTCGTCCGACTCGACCACGTGACAGACTGCTTCGCGCACTCCCTGCTGCGATGCGATGAAGCGCTCGACATCTCCGATGGCGAATGGCGCCAGCCGGTGCGTGACTACACGCCCGGACGGGTCGGCGCATACCATGTGTCCAGCGCGCCACGTGACCGTCAAGGACGTCGGGACGATGCCGGTATGCGCCAGCAGGTGTGAGAGATCGTCGTCTGTCGCGACTGAGGACCGCAGCGCGCATACCTCGCGGCTGACCAGACATAGGCGTCCGCGCTGCCGCTCGTCGGCGAGGTCCATGAACGGACCGAGTGCGACCGGCACATGAAAGGCGCCTTGCAACGACGCCAGTTGCCATTCGTCGCGAACCGGGGCGAACGCGACGGGTCCCTTCCAGGCGTCGCAATCGCACACCGGCGCAAAATACCGTGCCTTAGGTGCCGATTGGCACCGAGCCACCCATTCGAGCGTATGTGGATGATTGCCGTACGCGATTAACGCGTTCACACTCGCACGACTGTCGATGGTAAGTGACGGCAGCAGGAGCGCCGGAAACGCGAGCGCTGAAATACGGTCGTGTGCGATCAATTCGCTCAATTCCAGACGCGCCCATTCGGCTCGATCATCGCTGTCGCCGACAAGCGCGCCGATCGACACGCTTTCGGACACGCGAGCCCACCCACCCCGGCGCACGGCCCCGACCATGATCGATAGCGCGAACTGCACGGGCATGCCACGAAGCACCAGTGCGCGGCTTTGTTCGTCCATCTGAAGAAGCTGGCTCATTCCGTCGATGAAAGCGCCGACGCGGGCGGCTTCATACACGCCGCGAGCTTCGACACGCGACTGCGGCTTGACTACGTCGAGCTCATACGGATTCCAGTCCGACCATCCATCGCTCGCACTGCGGCAGATTGCATCGAAGCGCATGTGCAACGCATCGGCATCATGAGGCGACCCATCCGGCAAATGGCACGAGGCCCCTACCTCGAGCACGGCGAGCAAAGCGGCGGCAAGCTCGGCGATACTGCGCAATTGCAGGGAAACCGTACTGCCCGCTCCAATACCAAGCGTCTGCAGCCGCGACCGTACGGCATGTACCGCTTCGGATAGCTCAGCATAGGTGATCGCACGCCGGTCGAACCGCCAGGCGATCTGTCCACCTTTGCGCGATGCGTGGGTAAAGAACGACCCACATTGAAGCGACGGCGGTTTCGCCAACACGTGTGCATCCGCGATGCGCCGGCACGCCGCGTCGCGCACGGGCGGTGCCGTCATCCGGTAGTCGACGGTCCGACGCGCCGGGTCGGCGAGAATCTGCTCGACGAGACGGGCATACTGGCTCGCGAAGCGATCGATCGTCTCGTGATCGAACAGATCGGTGTTGAACGTCCACGCGGCGACGTACTCCGTGCCCATGTCCTGGACGTTCAGCGTCAGGTCGTGCGTCGCGCCGCGCGTACCTGTGCTGGATGCAGCGAGCAGTTCGCGGTAGAACGGCGCCTGGTCCCGCCGCCCGGTGTTCGCCTCGTTGCGCGCCTGGTTCCAGTTGTACATCACCTGATAGACAGGGGACCGGCTCGGATCGCGTGGCGGCCGCAACGTTTCGACCAGTAGCGGAAACGGATAGTCCTGGTGATCGAGCACGCGTAGCATCATCTCGCGCGTACGTTTGACCAGATCGCCAAACGAGTCGTCGGGGCGAACCTCGCAGGCAAGGACCACCGTGTTGACAAAATGGCCGAGCACGCTTTCGCTGCCGGGCGCGCTGCGGCCCGACGTCGGTGCGCCGATCATCAGGCGCGACTGTCCCGTGTGCAGGAACAGGAACAATTGATACACGGCAAGCAGCAGCATATAGGGCGTGACGTGCAGGCTGCGCGCGGTTTCCCTGATTTGCCTCGATACCTCCACGCTCAACGCAACGCTATGCACGCGGCCATGCTCGGTTTTGAGCGGGGTCCGGATGCGATCGGTCGCGAGATTCAGCACCGGCAGCTCGCCTTGCAGCTCGCGTTGCCAGAATCCGGCAAGCGCAGCGCCTTCATCGCCCTGCAGACGGTCGGTCTCGTGCTGCACGCAGTCCTTGTATTGCAACGCAAGGCGCGGCAGTTTCAGCGGCTGCTCCGCCGCCGGCTGCGCAATCGCCATCTGGTACAGCGTGTGCAGTTCACGGATGAGAATCTCGAGCGACCAGAAATCCGCCGCGATATGGTGGACGTTGAGCAGCAGCACGTACCGGATCGACTGCACGTCCGCGTTCGCGTCGCCATGCTCGTTGACGAGCAGCTTCATGCGGATCGGCGACACGGACAGATCGAACGGCAAGTTTGCCTCCTGGTCGATCCAGCGATGGATCGCCATGGTATCGGCGTCGAATACACGGTCGATCATGAACCGCGTGCCCGGCGCAGCGCTTACCTGCTGACGCGGTTGTCCGTCGCTCACCCGATAGACGGTGCGCAGAATCGGATGCCGGGCAATCAGATAGTCGATGCAGCGTTGCAGGGTCTGCAGATCGACGGCGTCATCGAGCCGCGTCGCGTACGTCACGTTATACGCGGCGCTGCCGGGATCGAGCTGATGCAACGACCACAGTGACTTCTGTGCATACGAGAGCGGGTAGCTACCCGCCGTTCCGGCGAACTGTTCGAGCAATGCAATCAGCGTCGCCTTGTGCTGTTTGAGTTCGGCGAGCAGTCCGGGCGTGACGGCGTCTCTCGGCGCCTTGTATTGCAGCTTGCCGTCCTGCGTCCACAGCTCGATGCCGCGACCGGAGAGTTCGTTGATGAAGTCGATCGAACTCATAGTTCGCCACCCTCCATTTCCACGCCAAAGGTCACTTCGCCCGATACGATATCGAGACCATCGGCTGCAGCCCGCCGCACGCGTGGCGCTTCCGGCGCGGGCGAGCCGCCGCTCATCGTGCCGATGATCGTGCGCACAATGTCGTTGAGCGTCGCGCCTTCCAGCAGCCGTCCGAACGGAATGTCGACACCGAGTTCATTGCGCAGCGCGTTACGGAATTCCGCCGCCATCAGCGAGTCGAGGCCGAGTTCGATCAACGCGACTCCAGGACTGACACGATCGCGCGCGACCTGCAACGTAGCCGCGATTTCGCCAATCAGGTGATCGCGCAACGCCGCTTCACGGTCCCCCTCGGGCAACCCTGCCAAACGTTGAGCGAGGCTCGATGTGCCCGCCGCCGGCACTGCAGCATGGGACGGAGCATCCGCGATTTCCTTCAGTAGCGGACGCAGCGAACGGCTCGTACTACGCTTGAGCAAGGTGTCGACATCGACGCTCCAGATCTGGCTCTGGCCCTGGCGCTCGGCCATCAGCGCGTCGAGTGCCTGGAGCGCCGCGTCGGGGTCCAGCGCCTTGAGACCATAGGCTTCGATGCGCCGTAACTGCTGCGCGTCGAGTTGTTCGGCCATGCCTTTGCCGCCCCATAGCCCCCAGTTCATCACATGGCCCGACAGGCCCTCTTCGTTGCGTCCGAGACTCAGCGCGTCGAGATACGCATTGGCGGCAGCGTAGGCGCATTGCCCCGGCGATCCGATACACGACACGATCGACGAGAACGACACGAAGTGATGCACAGAAAGATGAGCCGTCGCGCGATGCAGGTTTTGCGTGCCTGCGATTTTCGGCGTCAGCACTTTCATGACCGACGACATCGGCTGTGTTAATAGCAAGCCGTCTTCGAGCGCGCCGGCTGCGTGCAGGATGCCCTTGAGCGGACGAGCGGCGTCCGCTTCGATGGACTTGATCAGTTCCTCCACGTCCGCTGACGACGCGATATCCGCCGTCCGGAATTCGAGCGTCGCATCGCGCGTCTGCGCCAATTTGGCCAGCCGGCCGCGCTCCGCCTCGGCGGGCAATTGCCGGCTCACCGAGATGATCTTCGGCATCCCCTTCGCGATCAGCCATTCGATCAACCGTGTGCCAATCGCTCCACGTCCGCCCGTCACAAGCCAGGCACCGCGGGCGAGCGGTTTCATGGCCGGCGCGTTGCGCCGCACGAGACGCGGGACGAAGACCTCGTGGCCGCGCACGGCGAACTGCGTTTCGCCTGTACTGGCCGACTCGCTGATCACCGACAGCATCGCCTCGCACGATGCGGCATCCGCACCGGGCAAATCGGCAACGAGCACGCGGATGTCGCCGCTTTCGTGCATCAGACTGCGCGCCACGCCCCATGCCGCCGCCTGGGCCGGCACGACGAGCCGGTCGTGCCCCTGGATGCATTGAGCCGACTGCGTGACGAGGCACACCGTCAACGGGCGGCCCGCCCAGTCGGTGGCCTGCACCGCGCGCCAGAAATTCGCGAAACGGCGATACGCACCGGCAACCTGATCCAGTTCCTCCTCGCTCGTCGGCGTGTTCGCCGTGTCCTGGTCCGCTGACCCGTGTGGCCAGACATACAGGATGACGACGGGAGCGGGCGAACCCGCGCTCGATACGCCCTCGGAAAATGCCTTGCGAAAGCGCCGCACGGATTCGTCGTCGCCATCGGACGCGTCAGCGGACTGCCGCACGACGTGGCAATCCGCATCGACGGCGCGTAGTTGTGCGGCAATCTCTTCGTCGAGCGTCTCAGCGCCGCCGACCAGAAGACAGGCCGGCAATGACAACGGGCGCGCGCGTTCAACCGCCATTGGCCGCCATGCAAGGCTATAAAGGCTCGCCTGTGAAGGCGCCGTGTTGAACTTGCGCGGATCGACGGCAATCAGTTGCAGATGCGCGATCGACGCGACGCATTGCCCCGCATCGTCGTAGAGCCAGAGGTCCGCGCTGATCAGATGACGGCGCGACTTGACGCGCACCGCGCACCAGACGGCACGCGTATCGGGTATCGGCTGACAGGCGATGCGATTGATGCCGATTGGCACATACGCGGACTTGAGCCCGGCGTCCCACAGCGCAGCCGCCACGGTCTGAAAGCAACTGTCGAGCAAGGCGGGATGGATCGAGCGCGCCGCTTTACACGCATGCGATGCATCGAGTTCGATGCGGGCCAGCGCGGCATCGTCGCCGCGCCACAGGCTGCGGATCGACCGGAATGCGCCGTCATAGGCGAGCCCGGAACCGCGCAGCCGCTCATAGAACCGGTCCACAGGCAACACGTCCGCGCAATCGTGCTGGAATGCCGGGAGCGACGGTGTGTCGTGGTCGGCCCGTGCACTGTCCGCGACCGCCGGCAGCCAGGCCGAACAATGGTTGACCCAGTGCGGTTCCAGGTCGGCATCGATATCGTTCCGCGCGAAGATTTCGAGCTGCGCGCGCGCCGCCTTCACTGCGCCCCTCACGTTTTCCGCCGCGTGTACGACCGTGCCCAGCAGAACCGGCCGCTGACGTTCGAGCACCAGCGGATTGTCGAATGACAACTCCTGCACATGGAGCCACGGCGCCGGCGTCCCGTCGGCATCGCTGCCGGCCATGCCGCGCCGCGCCGCGTCGAGCACGATCTCGATGAACCCTGCGGCCGGAAAGACGAAACCGCCATGTACGACGTGTCCTTCAAGGAAAGGCAGATCGCTGACCGCAAGCCGATTCTCATAGCGCCGTCCATCGAGCGCCGGCAGCAACAATTGCTGACCGAGCAGGCTGTTGGGCGCCTGCGTCACCGCCGCGCGCGCGCTGCTCAATGGCCTCGCGCGATCCGCCGCCTGCCGCGAGCCGATCCAGTAGCTGCCCGACTCCAGTGGATAAGGCGGCAACGCAATCCGGCGCGGCCCGATACTCTGCGCACGCGAGCATTCGAAGGCGGCCCAATCGACACGCCGCCCCGCGGTGTACACGTGTCCGAGCGCACCGAGCAACTGCTCGCATTCGACCTCCGCATCGCCGAAACTTTGCAGCGCGCTGACCGCGCGTGCGTTTCCCTGCGCAGCACAACAGGCCTTGGCGAGACGGGTGAGCGTCTTGCCGGGTCCGATCTCGATGAAGGTCTGAACGCCATCGGCCGACAGCGTGCCGACCCCCTGGCGGAAATTCACCGTCGCGCGCACATGCTCGACCCAATACGCCGGATCGCAGTAGCGCTCAGCCTCGAAGATGCCCGACACGTTGGACACGATGCGGATACGCGGCGGCCGATAGTCGATCGAGGCTGTGATCTCGCCGAACGCGTCGAGCATCGGTTCCATCAGCGGCGAATGGAAAGCGCGCGAGACGATGAGCGCGCGTGTCGGAATGCCGTCGCGTTCGAGTTGCCGCGAGAGTTCGTCGATACCAGCGGGATCGCCCGAGACGACCACGCTGCTCGGCCCGTTGTCGGCCGCGATCTCGACGCGGCCCGTGAAAGCGCCCAGATAGCCGGCCAGCCTGGCAGCCGGTGTCAGCACGGCCAGCATCTTTCCGGGCGGCGTCATCGTCTCCATCAAATGACCGCGCACCACGACGAGCCGGCAGGCATCCGCGAGCGAAAACACGCCCGCGAGACAGGCTGCCGCGTACTCGCCGACACTATGGCCCATCAGCACGTCCGGCACGATCCCCCAATCCATCCACAGACGCGCCAGCGCCATCTCGACCGCGAACATCGCCGGCTGCGTATAGCGGGTTTCGTGAATCAACGTCTGCCTGTCGCCCCACAACACGTCGATCAGCGAGTGTTCGCCGAGCGCCTCGAAATGAGCGTCACATTCGTCGAGTACTTCGCGAAAGAGCGGGAACGTCTGATAGAGCTGCCGCGCCATGCCCGCGTACTGCGCGCCCTGCCCGGTGAACAGAAAGGCCAGCTTGCCGGGTTCGTCCGTTTGCGCGGAGCGTTCGACGACGCTTGCGTGTTCGGCCTTCGCCAATGCGTCGAGCAGTTGCTCGCGGGTGCCGGCGACGAGCGCGATACGATGCCGTTGCGTGTCGCGCCCGGCTCGCAGCGAGTGAGCGAAGTCGCCCGGCTCGACGGACGGATTCGCGCGCAGATAGGCGGTGCAACCGGCAACGGCACGAGACAACGTGTCGGACGTATGCGCCGAGATCGGAAAAATCTCCGGACACCCAGGCAACTGCTGTGCGAACGTGGCGATGCCGGGATCACGCGGGGCCGTGGCCTCGTCCGCCTCATCGTCTCGCCAGGCTTCGATGATCAGATGCGCATTGGTGCCGCTCATGCCAAACGAGCTGATCGCCGCGACACGTTTGCCCGGACGGCTCGACGGCCATACCATGTGCTGCGTGACGACCTTGATGCCGTTGCTTTGCCAGTCGACATGCGGCGTCGGCGTGTCCATGTGAAGATGCTTCGGAATCTCGCCCTTCTGCAGCGAACAGATCACCTTCATCAGCCCCGACACGGAAGCGGCTGCTTCGAGGTGCCCCATGTTCGTCTTGATGCTGCCGACGTAGAGGTCCTGCTTGCGGTTCGCATCGCGGCAATAGATATCCTGCAATGCGCGCAGTTCGATCGGATCGCCGAGCAGCGTGCCCGTGCCATGCGCCTCGACATAATCGACTTCGTCGGGCGCGACACCGGCATGGATCAGCGCGTCGCGGATCACGTCGCGCTGCGCGCGGCCATTCGGCGCCGTCATGCCATTGCTCCGGCCGTCATGATTGACCGCCGAACCGCGAATCACCGCGTGAATCGGCCGCCGCTGCGCACGCGCGTCGGACAGGCGCATCAGTGCGACGATCCCGCAGCCCTCGCCGCGCACATAACCGTTGGCCGCCGCGTCGAAGGTCTTGCAGCGGCCATCCGGCGAGAGCGCCTGAAGCTCGCACAACGCGATCGTCATTTCGGGCGACAGCATCAGGTTGACGCCACCCGCCAGCGCCACGTCGGCTTCGCGGTTGCGCAGACTCTGACAGGCCAGATGTACCGTGACGAGCGACGATGAACAGGCCGTGTCAAGTTGCAGCGTCGGGCCATGAAAGCCGAATAGATATGAAATACGCCCCGCCGCGAACGGACGCGCCGTCCCGAGCGACGTCTGCGCATAGCTGAGATCGGCGTGCGGCACCAGTTCGCTGATTCGCGCATAGTCGTCGAGCGACGAGCCGACGAACACGCCCGTCCTGTAAGCGCCAATCGCCTCGCGTGTGAAACCCGCGTCTTCGATGGCGCGCCACGAGCATTCGAGCAGCAGGCGTTGCTGCGGATCGATATGGCGCGCTTCCCGGCCGGAGATACCGAAGAACTCGGGATCGAAACGGTCGACGTCGTCGATGAAAGCGCCGTGCAGGCTGTAGCTGGTATCGTGCCGGCCGGGGCGCGGGTCGAACAGCGCGTCGGTCCAGCGCTCGGCGGGCACTTCGCTGACGGCATCGGTGCCGGCGGCGAGCACCTCCCATAGCTTGGCAGCCGAGTCGGCACCACCAGGCAGACGGCAACCCATGCCGACCACCGCGATCGGCTCATTGGCCGCTTCGCGGACCTCGTTCAGTTCGCGCCGCAACGCATCGATCTTCAGCAAGGCCTGCTTGACGGGCGTCAGTTTCGCGGCTGTAGGCTCGGTCATGATCGCACTCCCGGAATGGCGTTTCGACTTGCGCCGCGTCTAGCGGTCCAGTTCTTTCAGCAACAACGCCTCGGCCTCGGCGTCCGACAACTCCATCAGCTGTTCGGCGCTACGCCGCTCGTCCTCGCCGGTGGCGGCTGTCGCTTGCGTCGCGGGCGGCGGCGCGGGTTCGGCCGTCGCCGACGCGCCGCTTCCCGCTCCCCGCATATCCGCAAGATGCGCCGCCAGCTGTTCGACGTTCGCGCAATCCCAAAGTGCGGCGGCGTCGAATGCGACGCCCGTCGCGTGCTGCACCTTCAGCGCGAACTGCAGCGCGCTCATCGAATCGAATCCCATCTCGACCCAAGGGGTCGTGCGAGACACCTGCTCCTCGCCAATCTTCAGATGCGCGGCAACGATGCGCGCAATGCACCTCTCCAGATCACGTTTGACGAGCAGTGCTGCCGCTGCCTTGTCTTCACGACCCGTGCGCGGCGTAGGCGCTTCTCCCGGTTCGCCGCCCTCATAGCGGCCTTCAGTCCAGCTCGCGACCGTACGCAACTCGCCCTGCACGTAAGCACGGCGGCATAGGGCACGGGCGATCTTGCCGCTCGAGGTCTTTTCGATGGTCGCGGGTTCAACCAGCACGACGGCATGCGGCGTGATACCGAAGTCTTCGCCCACCACCACGATCATCTGGCGCAGCGTCGCGCGGGCATCCATCGCACGTCGCTGGGCGCGCCCAACCTCCTGCACGATGACAAGCTTCTCCTCGCCATCCACCGTCACCGACACCGCCGCGCCGCAACCGCGCCGCAACTCCGGCACCGCGTCCTGCACGCACTCCTCGACGTCCTGCGGATAGAGATTGCGGCCCCGGATGATCAGCATGTCCTTCACGCGACCGGTCACGAACAGTTCGCCATCGATAAACGCACCGAGATCGCCCGTGCGCATGAACGGCAAGCCGCCGGCCCCGGGCGGCTCATCCGGGAGCGTGGCGCGGAAGGTGTCCTGGGTGGCCTGCTGATTGCCGTAGTAGCCGATGCCGATGCCATCGCCTCGCGCCCAGATCTCGCCGACGCGGTACTGATCGGCGACGGCTGCGCCCGCGGAGTCGACGATGCGAATCTCCGTGCCTCGTCCCGTCGAGCCGCACGACACGAGGCTCTTGATATCCGCCTGTCCTGCCTGCGCACGCTCGATGACGCCCGCCGACAATTGCCTGTTGTCGACTTCAAGGTAGCGGACACCTTCGCCGTGTTTCACGCCGGTGATGAGCAGCGTGGCTTCGGCCATGCCGTAGCACGGATAGAACGCTTGCGGTGCGAAACCGTGCGGCGCAGCCGCCTCGAGAAACGTGGCCACGGTATTGCGGTTGATCGGCTCCGCGCCGCAAAAGGCCACCTTCCATGCAGAGAGGTCGAGTTGCGGCTGGGTGTCTTCCGGCAACTGCAACGCCAACGCGGCAAGCTGATAGGCGAAGTTCGGACCGCCCGACGTGTTTGCCCGATGCGCTGCGATCGCCCTCAGCCAGCGCCCCGGCTGCTGGATAAACGCGAACGGCGACATCAGGATCACGCTGGTGCCGATCGACGCGAGATGCAGCATCATCGACAGACCCATATCGTGATAGAGCGGCAGCCACGACAGCATGCGCGTCTCGCTGCTGTGCCCCATCAGGTCCGCAATCACACGCTGGTTATCGACGATGTTCGCATGCGTGATCATCACGCCCTTCGGCGTACCCGTCGAACCGGACGTGTATTGCAGAAACGCGAGATCGGAACCCGTCGGCAACGGCAATGGCGCATCCGCCGCGGGCGCGCCGGCCGTACACAGCTCCTCATAGGTAGCGAAATCGCAACCGGCGAACAGATCTTCCTTTTCGCGCAGCATCCGCAGCTTATCGATCGAGCCGACAGGAGCGACTACGAGCGATGCGCCGCTGTTTTCAACGATGGCCTGCAGCTTCTTCCACTGCGCTATCTTGCGCGGCTGCTGCGGATGGAATGCGGGCACTGCGATCATGCCCGCGGCAAGACAGCCGTAGAATGTGCAAACAAACTCGAAGCTCGTCGGAAGCAGCAGAATGACGCGCGCGCCGGCAGCGACACGGCTGCGCAAACCTGCTGCGATACACCGCATCCCCGCATTCAGATCGCTGAACGTGCTTTCGCTTTCGATCGTCTCCCCGTCGCGCAGGATCGTCAGCGCGGTGCGATCCGGTTCGCGCTCGCTCCATGCGGCGAGCGTCTCGATGATGGACGCGGGCTCGTGTGTCGTCGGAAACGGATGTGAGGTCATGAACAGTCTCTTGAATGTTGCGGGTCAGGTCTGTCGGCGTGTTGCGTTCTCGCGTTGCGCGCTCACGGCGTGGCGGCCCCGATTCATGCCTGCCGCAGAAAGGCTGCGGCGATGGCCCGCCTGTTGAGCTTCAGATTCTTCGTGCGCAAGCCGTTCTCGACGGTGAACTCGCTGCCGGTGAACACGATGTGCGTCAGTTGCCGTTGCGCCGGAAGCGTCTCGTTGACCGAAGCGACATGCGCGCGCAATGTCTGCGTGACCTCGGCATCGTCATGCCGGCGCGTCGAAATGACGACGTTCAGACCCGCGCTCTGGCCCGCCAGTACGACAGCGACCTCGACGCGCGGATCGCGGTGCAGCAGCGCCTCGATCGGCTCCGGATGAAACTTCTCGCCATTGCTCGTGACGATCGCGTCCTTCTTGCGGCCTATGACACGCAGAAAGCCCTCGTCGTCGAACTCTCCGATATCGCCCGTCGCTACCGAATTCGGCCCGACGAACGTCGTGCGCGCGTCCTCCTCCGACGCTTCGAAGTACCCCAGCGACAGCAGCGCACTGCGCGTGACGATCACCTCGCCCTCGTCCGACAGCGAGACGGAGCCTGCTTCGGCGGGTTGCCCCACGGTCCCGACGCGCACGCAGCCCGGCTTGTTCCACGCGACCATACCGGCCTCCGTGATGCCGAAGGCCTCGTAGAGTGGAATGCCGCATTCCCAGAAGAAATCGAGCGCCGTGCGCTTGATGGGGGCCATGCCGGTGATCATGTAGCGCATGTTGCCGCCCGTCAGTTCCTTCAGCCGGCGAGAAAGTGCGTCACCCTCGGCTTGCTGCGCGCCGGCACCGGCGCGTGCGAGGTTTTGCAGCGTCTCGTAGAGAATCGGCGGTGCGATCACGAACGTAGGCCGCTGCTGCTTCAGGCCGCCGAACAACAATTTGAACGGCACGGCGACGAAATCGATGCCGTGATAGAGGCAGAAGTAGTAGATCATCCGTTGCTGATAATTCGCGAACGGAAGGAACGTCAGAAAGCGATCGCCGGGCTCGACACCGAACGCTTCGAAATAGAGATTGAGCAGATTTTCCGTGCCGCACCGGCCGACGATCAGGCCTTTGTTCTTGCCCGTCGTGCCCGAGCTGAACACCATCGAATGCGTGTGAGGCAAATGCTGGATCACAATAGGCGACACGCGTGGCAGGCGGCGAACCTGGTTTGCCTGACTACCCTCTGTGTCGGGCACGAAGCCGATATCAATCACACGATCGGAGCGTGGCGCATCGGCATCGAGCCAGCCAGGATCGACGGCCATGAGGGTCAACTGATACTGATCGATCGACGCCTCGCAGGGTTGCGCAAGCCTGTCGTTCGGAAACGTGACGGACACGCATCCCAGTTCGATACATGCCAGATCCCAGACCATCCATGCGTAGCTACTCGGCGCCGCGATGCCGACACGGCACCCGGGGACAAGTCCCCGCGCCTTGCCGTGCTCGACCATCGCGAGCACGTCGACGAACAGATCGTGAAATGTCCTGGTGGTCTGTCCGCCCTTGTCGTCGACGAAGGTCAACGTATGGGGCTTGCCGCACAGACGACCGATAATTTCGTCGAGCCTCATGGCGTACGCTCCTCGATGAATGTCACGCGTCCAGCCGCGACGTTTCGGCCCCGGCATCGGCACCGAGCGCGTAGTATTTCTGCGCGGCGCTCTCATACATGTTCCAGAACAGACGGCAGGTGTGGCGCACCGCGAAGAGTGCTTCTTCCTGCGCCTGCGGCGTCCTGCACAGTTCCGATACGAGCTGGATGCCTTCGGCGACGTGTCCGATGTCCTCCTTCTGGTGAACCGAAAAGAACCGCGTGTCCTCCTCCGTGAGGCCATAGCAGCTCGCGAGAATCGTGTGGCGCGCGTCGCCCGCACGCGTTTCGAGGCTCTGACCCTCACTGGCGATCATCACAGCCGCCGCGCCGATGTGGTACGTGGCCTCGCCCTTGCAGTTCTCGAGGCGATAGTCGATCAGTTCGCGCGTGGCGTCCGACGGCGTCCATGCATCGCGCTCTTCGTCACTGATGCCTTGCGCGCGAATGAAATCTTCCATGAGTTCGACATGGTTCTTGGTCTTCGAAAAACGCCCTGTCTCTTCTTCGAACAGGTTGTACAGAAGACGCCGCTTGTGCTCCGGATACGGGCAGAGAAAATACAGATTCTCGATATATTCGAGAAAATATTTCGTGATCTGATAGCCCTCGAGCGTGATGATTTTCAGCAGGTTCCAGTTCCGCTCAGGCGTGAACAGCTCCCTGAAAATCGGATGATCGAGTGTGAGTTGTTCTTCGAGCGTCGAGCGCAATGCGCGTGCAAACGTTTCCTTGTCCAATGCAACGGCTTCAGCGGCTGGCGTCATGATCGTCGTTCCCTGTCGGTTGGGGGTAATCAGACTGTAAAGCCCAATGGCTGTCACCGAAACCTGTCCGTTCGGACGGTCCTGCCTCACCCTGTACGGCAGTTCAGGTTTTCAGGGCCCGGCGCAGCGGTTATAAAACAGAACGCCTGTGACCAATGGAGAAGCACATGGAAGATCACGTCAACGTGTTCGACGCGCTCACCGGATTGATCCCGCAGATCGTCGCAATCGACATAGCGCCGGCATCGATTACGCGCGACACGACGCTGACCGGCGATCTGATGCTCGATTCCATTTCGCTGCTATCGCTGATGGCTCTGACGGAAGAACGCTTCGACATCAGTTTCGCCGAGCACACGGAAGCCGTCGCGAATCTGGCGACTGTCGGCGATGCCGTCGATCTTGTCGAAACACTGCTTGCCGTCAAGGTCTGAGGTGCCTATGCCTATGTCTACCGGTGTGGCAGAAGATCGCGTGCATCCGCTCGCATTTCAATTCGCACGTTATTGCGAACGCATGGCGGGCGGTGGTCGTGTGGCGGAAGGTGGCGAATCGACTGTATTCCTGACGAAGCGGGACGTCAGTGCCTTGTGCGCGCTTGCTAACGGCGCTTGCGCGGTGCAGTCCCCAACAATTCAGGCATTGTTGCGTCGAGGGCGAGCGGAACGTCTGCGGTTGGTTGTCGATGATCCCCTGCTGGCGATGCATGAAGAGTACGGGCGCTTTTTACAGATACTCGGCGTTGTATTCGGCTATGCCCCAGATACGCTTGCCGAAGCCTGTATTGTCGTACTGGCTAACGCGGTAGCGGATTGCAAGGCCACAGACTCCGACGCCGCGGATTCCAACGCGGTATGCATGCCGCTCGATGCGCTCACCGATAGCATCGCTAACCCGATCTTCGAAGTCCGCCGTCGCGCCGATGCATACTTTGAATGTGAGCCGCTCGCGCTTCCGGCGGATGACACCGGCGACGTGCACCTGCTAACGGTCGAATCCGTCATGGCATGGCTCGCATCCGACGATGCATCGACACGCGTGCCCGGCGTCCACGTGCTTCGGGCGGATGCGTCGTTCACATGGCGCGCGTTGGTACAGACCGTTGCGAACGCGGCGAACGTCCCCGTGCGCGACGCCGGCAGCGAGTCCGGAACCGCAACGATCGACGCGCTCATCGAGCAGGAACGGCGCCATGTAGCCGAAACTCTTGCCCTCGACGATGGGCCGCACGAGGCACAGACCAGCAACGCGATACATGTGCACCGTCTCTCACCAGGCGGATTCGATTGGCGTAGTCTCGTGACGTATCGTGTGGCGACTCGACTCGGCTCGCATTGCCGGCGAACCGCACCGTGCTTTGGAAAACTTGCGGGGGTGCAGCGCAAATCGACTCGTACAGGTCACAGCTATCTGCGCGTCGGAAATGGCCATTTCGCCATTCTGCTGGTCAACGCGTTTGGCCTGTCCAACGATGTCTGGCACGACTTTGCCCATGCGTTGCTCGATCGCTTCACCGTGTTTGCGATCGACGACGAAACGGAACACGAAGGCGCTTCCCTACCGCGAATCTACTATTCGACGCACGACGCCTTGCCACGCTTCACCGAAGCGGTCTCGGCCATGCTCTCCGAGGAAGGCTACGAGACCTGTCATGTGGCAAGCTGGTGCGGCGGTGCGAAGTACGCGATCGAACTGGCGCGTGCGTTACCGGACACCATCGCGTCGTTGAGTCTCTTCGCCCCCTCGTTCGCCGGCGCGGAAGATCATGTGGGCTCCGACTCGGTCTATGAGAAGAACCTGCATACGATGTGCAAACTGGTCGACCGAACGCCACAGGCCGCGCAAAGCATGGCGAAGTCGATGATCGCGCTGCTCGAGCGGCAAGCAAACGCACAAGGCGGCGACCCCCAGCCGTCCGTGTTCGAACTCGCCGATAGCGCGACCGTTCACTGGCTGCACGCGCCGTTTCTCTCCGCGTCGAACATGGTGGAATACAGCAGACAGTTGCTGAACTTTCGCACGCATCACATCGTGGCGCGTCATCCGAACGAACTCGGTGATCTGCCCGTCATGCTCGTCACCGGGAAGAACGACAGCATGACATGCTCGATTCGTGCGCATGCTATTTGCGCTGACTTGTGCCGGCCTCTGCACTTTGAACTGCACCACGCCAGTCATCACCTGATCAACCAGAACAGCGACTTGCTCGCACACTTGATGCGGGCATTCGTCGCCGATGGTCCCGCAACCGCTTCGCCGCACCCGCGGCTCTCGCGCGCGTCCACATTGAAAGCAGCACACCCGGAACACAACGAAACCGTCGTGCATGGAGAAATATGACGTGCGGGATCGTCGCTCCACACTGCCCTAACGGACAGCTACACGCAGGTTCTGCATCTCACTAGAGTGACACTATCAACCACGCCTTTGGCCGAAGCGCGACACGTTGGCGAATGGTTAGCGAATAGCACGCGCCTCGCGGTCTCTGGATTGGCCAGGAAAAAACTGCTGGCTGGAGGATTTCCCATGTACGCAAACAGTCTGGTCGAACTGATCGGTAATACGCCTTTGCTTCATCTCAGGAGCCTCTCGAACGAGCAACGGAATATCCGCGTTTTCGGCAAGCTCGAGTGCCACAACCCAGGCTATAGCGTAAAGGACCGCAGCGCGCTGCAATTGCTGCGCCAGGCCGAGCGCGATTACGGTCTGAAGCCGGGCTGGTCGATTGTCGAATCGACCTCGGGCAATATGGGCCATGCGCTCGCGATGCTGTGCGCGATTCACGGATACCGCTTTATCTGCGTGCTCGACCCGAAGACGCCGAAGGCGAATGCCAACGTCGTGCGCGCGTTTGGCGGCCAGGTCGAAATGGTGAATCAGCCCGACGAAACGGGCAGCTACCAGAAAAAGCGCATCGCCGTAGCGAAGTCGCTTGCGGCGACCACGCCGAATTGCATCAACCTCGATCAATACAACAACCCCGCAGCCATCGACGCACACTACTACTCGACGGGTCCCGAGATCGTCAACCAGTTGTCGGGCAAGGTCGACGCAGTCGTCGTGTCCGCGAGCACGGGAAGCCATCTGAGCGGCATCGCGCGTTACCTGAAGGAGCGCGATTCGCGCACCCACGTGATCGGCGTCGAACCGGAAGGCTCGGTGGTATTCGGCGGGGTGTACGTGCCGCATCTGCAGAACGGCTCGGGGCTCAGCTTCAAGCCCGGCAACATCCTCACGGATCTGGTGGACGAAACAGTCAAGGTATCGGACCGTCACGCCTTCGCCGGCTGCCATCGACTGGCGCTGGACGAAGGGCTGCTGCTGGGCGGCTCGTCGGGATCGATTGCGCACGCGGCGCGGTGCTATGTGGAACGGCTGAACGATCCGGCGAACATCGTGCTCGTGCTGCCGGACAGCGGCGTCAAATACCTCGAAACCATCTACGACGACGAGTGGCTGAGCGCACACAGACTGCATGACATTCTGCGCGATCTCGACACCGCGACGGAAGCGACCGAGGCTCACGCGCTCGCGCTCGAATCTCTCTAACACGATCCTGGCAGCCATGAACGACTCCCTGAGAACCGTCGCGGCGGATGGCGCGCATTACGTCATCGTCTTCGAAAAGGCGCGAGTGTCGCATGTCATCTACCGCTGGCCGCCGGACGTCGATGCGCGGCTCGGCGAACAGATTGTCGAACTGATGCGCCATACGAGCCAGTCGGCACCGATCATCGGTTTTGCCGAAGCGATCAGCGATACGGAAGCCGAACACTATCTTGTCGAATTGCGGGCGAACCTCGCCGCGCAGAAGTGCCGCCTGCTCGCGATCCTCGCGGATAACGGCACGCTGATCGGTCTGTGCACGCTGCGCCGTAATCTCAATCCGAACAATCGCCATATCACCGATCTCGCTAAAGGCATGATCCACGAAGCATTTCGCGGCGGCGGCGTGCTGCCCGCCGCCTTCGTCGAGATTGCGCTGCAATGCGAGGCCGATGGCGTGGAACTGGTCACGCTCGATGTGCGCGCCGACACGCCCGCCTATCGCGTGTGGGACCACTTCGGCTTCCAGACCTACGGTGTGCTGCCCGACTACGCTCGCGCGCAAGGCAAGACGCATGCGGGACACTTCATGATGCAGAAAGTCGCCGACCTCAAGGCACGCTCGCTCGGCATGCTTCAGGCACGCGTCGCCGATTCCCCGCGGTCCGGCGCGCAAGCGGCGTGAGCAGCATGAGCGGCACGACCTACGACGGGCTCGTCATCGATGCTCACTGTCACATCGCATCGACGCGATTCATCCCGCCTGCTTTCTTCGAAGGACTGTGCCGCAACGTCAAGGTGCGGCTCGCGGCGACGGGCGTAAAGAAATCGCTGGGCGAACTGCTCGACATGTATGTGAAGCTGAGCCAGGACCATCAGGGCGATGCGCTCGTCAAGGAGATGGATTCGGCCGGCATCGCCCAAGCCGTGCTGCTGCTGCCCGACTTCACGTACGTGATGAAGAGCGAGCTGACCATCGACGAGATGTTCGCCGAGCATCACCAGATTCTCGCGCGCCACGCCGGGCGCTTTTTCGTGTTCGGCGGTGTCGATCCGCGTTGGGGCCCGGATGGGCTGGCGCTCTTCGAGAAAGGCGTCGACCGCTATGGCGTTGCCGGCCTGAAGCTGTATCCGCCTTGCGGATATAGTCCGAGCGATCGCCTGCTCTACCCCTTTTACGAGCTTTGCAACGCGCGACAGTTGCCGGTGTTGATGCACATCGGCCCGACCAGTCCGACGCTTGACTTTTCGTACTCGCATCCGGACCTGCTCGAGCGCGCCGCGATGGATTTCCCTGACGTCAATTTCATTCTCGCTCACGGCGCGATCCATCACGTCGAAGCATGCGTCAACCTGTGTGCGTACCGGCCTAACGTGTATCTCGACATCAGCGCGTTTCTCGCCTCGATGCATCCGCAAGGCTGGCGCGCCGCGCTCGCCGACCTGTTCAGGATGGGCATCAATCACAAAATCCTGTTCGGCACCGACTGGCCGGTGTTCCGGAACTCGGGTGGACACCGAAAGGTCATGGACATGTTCACCGCGCAGGATGGCCCGTTGTCGGCCGTGTCGCCGCATCAGCGCACGTGGCTGATGTCGCATAATGCGATGCGCCTGCTTCCGGAGAAACAGCTTGCGACGATGGCGGCGTAATCGCGAAAGGAAGCGTTCAGCATCGGGAGAACACGTACGCGCTCTGGCTGCGCGGCTTGCGATCGTCGTCGCATACGGTTGGATCGCGTGCCTCGCTCACGCGCAAGACGGCCGGAACAGCGGCACTGGCACGGTGGACCTCGATCACTGGACGCCCGACGAAAAGGCACAACTGGCTGCGATGCGCTTGACGCCCGCCGCCATCAATATCGACCCGTCGAACCGGGTCGCCGCATTGCCCGAAGCAGCTCAACTCGGCAAACTGCTGTTCAACGATCCACGCTTTAGCCGGAACGGCGCTGTTTCGTGCGCAAGCTGTCATCACCCGGACCGGCAATTCCAGGACGGCCTGCCACGCGCGCAGGGATTGAGCGAAGGGGTGCGCAGGACAATGCCCGTCGTCGATGTGACAGCCGGGCCGTGGTTCTTCTGGGACGGTCGCAAGGACAGCTTGTGGGCGCAGGCGCTCGGTCCACTGGAGGACCAGAAGGAGCATGGCAGCAATCGCCTGCACGACGCGCATCTGGTACAGGAGCACTATCGAACCGGCTACGAGGCCCTCTTCGGCCCGGTACCGGACCTGGGTAAGCTCCCGCAAAACGCGAGTCCACTCGGCACCGAGGCCGAAAAGGCCGCGTGGCAAAAGCTCGATAGCCAAGCGCGCACCGACATATCGCGCGTGTTCGCGAACATGGGCAAAGCGCTCGCGGCCTATGAAGCAACGTTGCGGTTTGGAGATTCGCGCGTCGATCAGTACATCGACGGAATTTCGAAGAACGATCCTAAACTGCTCGCGGCGCTCACTCCTGCCGAAAAAACCGGTCTGCATCTTTTCCTCGGCAAGGCGCAATGCGCTACCTGCCATACCGGCCCGCTACTTACCGACCATCAGTTCCACAACGCAGCCGTTCCGCCCTCCGACCCGAGACATGCAGATCAGGGTAGAGCCGCCGCGATTCAAAAAGTGCTTACCGATGAGTTCAACTGCATGGGTCCGTTCAGTGACACCAAACCCGACCAGTGCGGCGAATTGCGCTTCATTGCCAAAGACGACCCTCACATGTTAGGCGCGTTCAAGACACCGGGGCTGCGCAATGTCGCACTCCGTCCACCGTATATGCACGCCGGCCAGTTCGCAACGCTCGCAGACGTGATGCGCCACTATTCCAAACCGCCGAACGCCGTGGTTGGGACAAGCGAGCTGAAAACACTGGATCTTTCGGAGACCGAGCAACAAGATCTTATCGCCCTGCTACATGCGCTCTCCGGTCCCATCATCGAGATGCCGCCCGCGCAGTGATGCGCGGGCGGCACGCTTACGCCGCATTGGACGACCGGCGCTCCCTGATCGCGACACCCATCACCTTGACCTGTCCGCCAAACGGCAGCGCGGCGACCTGATAGATCGTGCGTGCGGGGCGTCGGCCGGCTTCGAACCGTCCGGCGAAAACTTCGTTGACCTCTGGCAGCGCACCGAGATCCGTGAATGCGATATCGACGAACACCAGATTCGCGGGCTCGAAGCCAGCAGCGTCCAGCGCGCGAAACAGATTGTCGAAGGCAAGCTGTGCTTCCTGCGCCGGCGTACCGGCGACGTAGTGGCCATCGCTATCGATCGACAACTGGCCGCTCAGATAGCACATGTCGTCGACGACGACCGCATGACTGATCGGCGAGGACCATTGCGGCAGACCTTCGCCGGACGTAACGAAATGCCTCATAGTGCGTCACTCCTTTGAGTTTGGGATTGCGATGCCTTCCAGGACATCTCGGTCCAGTACAGTTCGCCGACACCCGATGCGCCGTCGATGCAAAACAGCCGTGCACGTGCAACCGCACAATCGGCGCTCGCGACCACGGCCAGCGTCGCGCATCCGATCTTCCTGCTCAGCCCTGTCCATTGACGGCCTTCGTACCACGCACCCGGCTGCGTTTCGTCGAGGTCTTGCCAGCACGCATCCCGTGGAGGGCGACTAAAGCCTGTGCCTGCCGCCTTGAGCAGCGCTTCCTTCAAAGTCCATAGACGAAAGAATGCATCGTCGAAACACGGCTGCCGCTCGAGCCAGCGGCGCTCCCGTACATTGAATACCAACCGCGCAAGCGATGCCGCACCCAAGATCGGTCGATGCCACTCCACGTCGACGCCCACCTCGACCGCCGACACCGCAATCGCTACGCAGTCCCCGCTGTGACTCAGGTTGAAACGATAGGGAAACGGCTCAACGACTTGCGGTTTGCCGCAATTGTTGCTCGTGAAAGCAAGATCAAGCGGTGAGTCTGCGTTGCCATATCGCGCAAGCACCAGGCGCTTCAACGAATGCGCGCGTTCGTAGCGCTTGCGCGCGACAGCGGCGCTGAACCGGTCGCGCCGTTGCCGCTCGTCGTCGCTCAGGCATGGCACAAGTGCCGGCGCGGACAGCGAACACCAGATGTCGAGCATGACAGTCACCTCAGAAGTAATGCTTGACGAGCACTTGCCACAGCGTCTGCTGAGGCATCGCGCCGTATTCGCTGAGGCTGCTGCCGCCATTCAGTTGCCACTGAAGCGCGACGTCGGTGCGATTGAGGTGATAGCGTGCTTCGAGCCATGTCAAACTGCTGTGATCGGCGAGATTCATACGGATGAAGCCGCTCAGATCGAGCCGCGGTATGAACGCATCCTGCCAGCGCAGCATCGCAAACACATCGTCACGCGTCGCCGGATCCTGCTGTGCGTTGGCGAGATTACGGTAAGCGAGGTACTGCTGCTGCGGGCCTTTCTGAAGCGATTCCCAGCCTGCCTTGTCGAGTGCCGCGCCGTCTCGCTGGTATTCGAGCGTCAACGACAGATTCCGCGACGTCGTACACGTCAAGCCCGTCGACAGGCTCCAGCGGAACGCGACATCGCTTTCCGGCTGCCCCAGCGCGCGCGCGAGGGTCGATGGGCTGCGGCCGCCGGTCCACTCGACATACCCCACACACGCGTTGTTGATCAGATGTGTGAGGTTCACACCGAACTGCGGCGAGCTCCCGGGCTTGCCGTCGCCGTAGAGCAGAAACTGCGGCGACAGATCGGCAACCATGTGCTGGCTCACGGCCATCAGCCAGCGCGTATTCTGGTTGGTTGCGCCAAGGTCGACGGAAAAGTCCGCATCATTCGGCCCGCTCGCGAGCTTCGGCGCAACCAGGGCAGTCAGCGAACCACCCGTCCACACTCGCTGGCCCCGCAGCATCACGGTGCCGAGGCGGTTCTCGCGCAGGCTGGCCGGGTCCACGGACGCGACGGAGCGCACGGCGTTGTCACGGAAATAGTCGGTCGGATTGTAGCCGGTCGCCACACCCAGGCGCATGTTGATCCGGCCGATATCGACGAGGTTCTGTCCCTCGCGTCCGACGCTTCCGCTAACGTAAAACTCCTTGAGTGTATTGATCGCGCCGGGGTCGCCGCTGAAGCGTTGCGGGCCATTCAGATCGAGGCGGCCCGCGAAGTTGAAGCGCCAGCCTGTCGCGAAGGCCTTTTGCACCGCCAGCTCGATGGCGAGACGCTCGGCCGTTTGCACCTGGTCGTCCGGCCGCACGGTCGCAAGACGCAAGGCCGGTTCGAGGCTGAACTGATAGTCCGCCTTGTCCACCTTCTGCGTCGGCGTGGCATCGGCCAGCTTCAGTCCGGCTTCTTCCGCATCATCCGCATGACACGTGCCGGCCAGCAGCGATAGCACGGCGAAGACGACGCACCCACGCATCATTCGGGCTGGAAGCTCGGCAGATAGTCATGCTGGAACCAGCTGTCGGGGATCTCCCGCGCGGTGAAGTCCGAGTAGCGCATAACCGTGACCAGATTCGGATTGAGCCCGTCGATGATGACGATTTCAGTCGGCCTCAGCGCGCCGAGTTGCTCCTGATAGCGTCGATAGAACGCGGTTTTCAGCAGCTTGCCGCTGTCGCTGAAAAAGCGCGCCTTGATGGGCCGCTGGCTTTCCTTGTCGATCCACATCTCGACGGAGTTGTACGTCATGTCCGGCACGCTTTCTGTGAGCGCCAGCTTGTAGGCGCGGCGCGTCTGCCGGTCGCCGTCCTGCACGTCCTCTTCGTCTTCGATGCGCGCCTTGTAGCCCTGCGCGAAATTCACTGTCACCACGTCGCCATTCGATGCCTGGCCAAGCAGGCGCTGTTGCGGCGAGATGCGGATGCTGGCCTTGCTGGTGGGATCGAAAAACCACAGGTCGTTGCCCGTCTTGAGCATCAACTTGTTCACATCGCGTGCGGGTGCCTCGAAGCGGATCAGGCTACGGAACTGGCCGCTGTTCGGATCGACGCGTGAATACGCCTGCAACGCGTTCGAATCCGTCTGCTTGCCGTCCGTGTATTGGGTCAGCGTCACGTTCAGCGAGAACGGCTGGGCGGGATTGCGAATGGCGTCGCTGGCGGCAAGGATGCCCTGCGCATCGCCCGCCACCGAGGCCGCCTGCACCGCGGACCAGACCACGGCGGCCACCGTCATGGCGACCGCGCCACGGATCACGAAACGAATCGACAACATGGGAGACTCCCTTGCGATGTGGCTTGTCAAAGGGTGTGCGGGACCGGCCCGTCCCTGAAAGGAAGGCAACGAAACAATCGGTTGAGCGCCGCGCATGCAGCGCGCGGCAAGGTTTGCGCGGCGGCTAGTAGCCCGGGTATTGCATCTGCAATGCAACCCACGCGGCGGTGCGTTTGCCGAAATCGTCGGCAACCGCCTTCAGCGATTCGTCCAGCGCCCGCAACGGCCGGCTGGAATCAGGCGCGGGCAGCATGCGGCTCGGCGCATCGATGCCCGCCACCCTGTCCGGCACGATCATGAGTCCGCGCTTCGTGCGTATCGGGTCGCGGCTTTGCGCAACCGTATAGGCGGTAGAACGAAAAGTGGTCGAATAGACGTCGGCTTGCAGCACGAGCGCAATTTCATCGACGCCCGGCTCGATCGGAATGCCGAAGTCGTCGTGCGACCAGAAGGACACGTAGTTGCCCGCGATCGTCATCATCGACGGCAAGCCGAGGTGAAAGCTCGCACTCGGAATTTCCGACGACCACGACTGCCGGCCCAGCGATTCCGCCAGTTCATCCGCGCGTTCGCGCCCCGCAATGGCCTCCACCAGCGCGAGCGATGCCGGAATCGTCGCCGTCACGCCCGTCGTGGTGACGACCTTGCCGTCGGCGATATAGCGCTTGCCCTCGACCCAGTTCGTCTTCGGGAACTTCTTGCGCAGATCGCCCATGGAGTACCAGTGCCCCGTCGCGCGACGGCCATCGAGCAGCCCCGCTCTCGCCACGACCCACACGCCGTCGCACACGCCGACGATCGTCGCCCCCTTCTTCGCCTGCTCCGCAACCCAGGATACCAACGTCGCATCGCTATCGCGGTGCACGGCCGGAACGATCACGTAGTCCGCGCCCTCGGGAACGCGCTGATCGAATTCCGCCGTCGTTTCCTTCGGTATCACGTTCATCGGCGCGGGGAACATGCGAATCGGACCGGGTTGCGTCGCAAGCGGGATGACGTCTGCCGCCCCCGAAGCCATCAGTATTCCGTACGGAACCACATAGTCCGTGAGCTCGGTGTAGTAGTTCTCGCCCACCACGACCACGACCGGACGCGAACGACCGAAGCGCGGCTGATAAGGCGGCAAACGGTCGGGCCTGGCACTCGTCGTCTTCGCCGATGTCGCAACGGCCAGATGCACGGCGGCAAACGGAGTGACGGCGATCAGCAGCATCAGCCAGAACATAACAATTCTTCGCATGGAGACCTCTTGAAAATTGCGTCACCAGGTACTTCAACCTGCATCCATCTGCTTCGACCTGGCAGGACCATCGTGCCGGGTTATCACGACGATGGCGGCAACACGACATTGAATGTCACCGCATCCGTACCCATTGGCGATCTGACCTTCAGATTGATCACCCACCATCCCGGCATGCTGAATTTCATGCCTTCCAGAAGGTAGTGCCCGGCATCGCCCTGCTGCACCACCTGAGGTTGCGTCGGCAGTCCATGTCCGTGCTGCGGCATGCCGCCGCCGACGTCGATCACCGCTCCTTGCACCAGTTGACCGGAGGGTGCGCGCAGCGTCATGCTCCACGTCTGGATCTGGTTGAGACGCACGTTCCGTTCCGGCGGTTCGAGCGCAATCACGTACTTGCCCGCGTTCGTCTGCTGCGTCAGTGCAAGATTCAGATTGGCAGGCACCTGCTGACCATACGCATTGCAAAGCAACAATGAGAGGACGAACGCCGCCAGTAACAATTTGAGCATCTTCTGCACGATTGTCCCGTCCATAAAAGAACGATTGATGAATTAAATTCCACATGCATAAAACATCCGCATCAAAACATTCGCTACGCATAACGAAGCGCATCGACGATGTTCATGCGCGACGCACGCCGTGCCGGCAGCAAGGCAGACAGTACCGACACCGCGAGCAGCCCGACTGCCGTTCCCGCAATCAGGTCGTTCTCGCCCCACACCCGGATGATCAGCGGTACGGGCGAGCGTCCCGGGGGCGTCCACGTGAGCCCGTTGTGATTGATGATGGCTGCAAGCGCGGCCGCACTCAGCACACCCAGCGATGCGCCCAGTATCCCCAGTAGTAATCCTTCGCAAAGGAACAGCCGGCGCACGCCCTCACGACGCAGTCCCATCGCCCGCAGCGTCCCGATTTCGACGGTACGCTCGAAGACTGCCATGCTCATCGTATTGCCGACGGTGAAGAGGACGATCGCGGCGATCAGCAGCGCAATGAAGCCGAACAGCGTGGCAAACATGGCAAGCGCCTGCCCATAGAACGGATTGAGTGTCATGTAGTCGACGACTTCCGTTTCTTCACCCTTGAATCTGGTGCCCAGCAGTTCTTCGATGCGTGCCTTGGCGGCAGGCAGTTCGGCTGTGTGCTTCAGTTGCACGACGATGGCCGTCGCCTTCGGTTGATCGCTACCATAGACGAGGCGCTGCGCCTGGGCCAGATGCAGGCCCACGTACATGTCGTCGTATTCTTTCACGCCCTGCTGTTCCGCCTTGACGACATGCAGTTCCGAGACGTTCGGCGCGCCGAGCGCCGTCGCGGCGAGCAGTTCGATGGTCGGATATTGCGCGGCCTTCTCCGGCACGGGTTCGGTCGCGCTGGCGAGCTGAGCGACATCCGCAGGCAGATCAGGGCCCGTGTTGTCGTGCGGCCTCGTCTGCGGCGCGCAGTTCTTGACCTCCAGCTGGCCGCACAGTTGCAACACGCGCGCGAGCCCCGTGCCGACGATCGCCGCGTCCGTATCCGTTCCCGTCAGCGCAAGCGGCGGGATAGTCACCGGAAATCGATAATCGTTCCACGCCCGCATCCGGTTCTGATCGTCGACGACCACGCCCAGCGCGAGAGCCGTACGCGACACCCCTTCCCTGAAGTTGCCGGCGATCCCCTGTAGCTGCAACGTCGGCGTCACGACAGTCACCATCGACGCCAGCACGGGGTCGGCCTTCAGCGTATCGGCGATCTCGCGATAGTTCGCAATGCCATACGCGGCCGGATCGCCACTGCCGAACTCGTAATAGCCCTTCCGTTCGATCTGCAGGTGGCCGCCATACTTCACGTAGTCGGTCTGCAGTCCATAGGTGATGTTGCGTGTGTATCCGCCGAACAGCAGCACCGCATGCGCACCGACGATCATCGCGAGCAGGGTCGTGATCGACCGTCGCCGGTTGCGCAGCAGATTGCGCAGAGCGAGCGAAAGCGTCTTCATGCCACTGCCTCCTCTTCTTTTGCCCGCGAGACGCTGACCACGCGCCCATCACCGATGCCGATCACGTCGTCCCCTTCGGCCAGCACCTTCGGATCGTGCGACGAGATCACGAACGAGACCTGTCGCTCGCGTTGCAGGCGGCGCATCAGACCGATGATCGCATCCCCCGTACCGCTGTCGAGATTGGCGGTAGGCTCGTCGGCCAGCACGAGATTCGGCGACGCGACCAGCGCTCGCGCAATCGCAACACGTTGCCGCTGACCGCCCGACAGTTGCCCTGGCCGGTGGCCCGCCTTGTCGGCAAGGCCCACCGCCTCGAGCAACTCCCTCACGCGCTGCGCCCGCTGCGCATCCGTCAGGCGAATGCCGGCGAGCAGCAGCGGATATTCGATGTTCTCGTGCGCCGTCAGCACCGGCAGCAGATTGAAGTTCTGGAAGACGAAGCCGAGATGCCGCGCACGAAAATCCGACAACGCATCGTCCGGCAATCTGGAGACGTCTTCATCCGCGACGACGATGCGACCGCGGTCGGGACGATCGATGCATCCAATCAGATTCAGCAGCGTCGATTTACCGCTCCCCGATGCGCCCGCTATCACCGTAAGAAGACCCGTTCGAATTTCGAGGTTGATGTCCTGCAACGCGGCGACTTTGACGGCGCCCATGAGATAGCTCTTCTCAACGGCTTCGAGTTTGACGGCGTTCATGGTCTTGGCGAATGGAAAAATTCCCAGCTCGAATGGAGTTCATCGCAGACGGATGGCGGCGACGGCCTTTACGCAGAATATCAACTTGTTCGCGAGGAAAAACCTGTTCGATGGGGCAGGCCTTTGGCGCGTCAAGTAGATTCCTTCGTCATCAAAATGTTGGAAAAAACATGTCATCGTTGCCCCATCCTCTCTATAACGTGCCATCGACGATGACAATCCGTCTCGCCACACCCGCTCCCGAAACATATCTTCAGCCGCTTCTTATCCATCACATTCTGTATGGCGCGATCACCGCGCATGCGGATCAGCAGATCGTCTATCGCTCACATCACCGGCAGACCTATTCGGATCTTTTCAAGCGCGTTCATCGACTTGCGAACGTGCTTGCTTCGCTAGGCGTCGACGAAGGCCATACGGTCGCTTTCATGGACTGGGACAGTCATCGCTACCTCGAGGCCTATTTCGCGGTGCCAATGATGGGTGCGGTACTCCAGACGGTCAATGTCCGCCTGCCGCAGGAGCAACTGATCTGGTGTCTGCAGGATGCGAAAGCATCCGTGCTCGTAGTTCATCGGGACTTTCTGACACTCGTCAATGCGATCGCGCCTCTTTTGCCGGATCTTCGTCGCTGCATCGTAATCGCGGACGGTGAAGCGTTCTCAGGGCAGAACGATGTGAGCGAATACGAGACCATGTTGGCGGCGTCCGGCACGAAATTCGACTTCCGCGAGTTTAATGAAAATGCAATCGCCACGACATTTCACACGACGGGAACGACGGGCCACCCGAAGCCTGTCAGTTTCACTCATCGCCAACTCGTGTTGCACACGCTCGCCCTCGCGACCACGCTCGCTGCGCAACCCGACAATCAGGGATTGCGACGCAATGACGTCTACATGCCGTTGACGCCGATGTTTCATGTTCACGCGTGGGGCGTACCCTTTGTCGCGACAATGCTAGGCATCAAACAGGTGTTTCCGGGTCGATACGACCCAGCACTTATGCTGAAGCTCAGACGCGATGAGAATGTGAGCTTTTCACACTGCGTACCAACGGTCCTGCAGATGATTCTTGCGGCCGCGCGGTCGGAGCAAGCCTCCGGTCTTGCACCATGGACAATGCTGATTGGTGGCTCAGCGCTTACACGTGCACTACGTCAGCAAGCCGCTGACTTTGGCATCGATACGCTTGCAGGGTATGGGATGTCAGAAACGGGACCCGCAATCGCCATTGCGAGAAATGTGGAAGAACACCCAGACAAGCTGGATGCGGCGCTCCGCCGTGCCGGCTGGCCGCTACCGCTGGTGCTGGTCGATATTGTCGATCCAGAGATGAACAGTCTTCCGCATGACGGACGCAGCCAGGGCGAACTGGTGCTTCGCGCCCCTTGGCTGACGCAAAGCTATGGCACCGATGCAGCCGCAAATAAAGCGCTCTGGCTTGGTGGCTGGATGCATACGCAGGATCTGGCTTCGATCGACCTGCGTGGCACGCTCACCCTCCGCGATCGCATGAAAGATGTCATCAAGAGCGGTGGTGAATGGGTATCGTCCGTGCAACTCGAGGAGTTGATCGTCTCGCATGAGGGCGTTGCCGAGGCTGCAGTCATTGCCGTCGAGGACGAAAAGTGGGGAGAACGCCCGCTCGCTTATGTTGTGCCGAAAGTCGAGTTTTCCGGCAATGTAACGTCGGACGCCATTCAACAGCATCTCACTGCTTTCGTCGAAAATGGCACGATCAGCCGTATCGCTGTTCCCCACGACATTCGCGTCGTTGAAAGTCTCCCCAAGACCAGCGTCGGGAAAGTTGACAAGAAGGCATTGCAAAAAAATACGCTGGCAAGTGCACGCCCTGATAGACATGTAGTGGTCAACCCATCCCGGACACTGCGTTAAGTTTTTCTTCCGCGACTGCCGGCGCCAGTCCGTCGTTGAACTGATGCGGCCGTATCCAGTTGTACCGATGCATCAGGTAGTGGCTGATATCCCCGTGTGCTTCCTGCACCGACATGTACCCCACTGACGGTAGCCATTCCGTCTTGAAGCTGCGGAACAGCCTTTCCATCGGAGAGTTGACGCTCCTATGTCAAGAAGTGCGGGCTGAATCCGCCAGGTCGGCCAGAATGAGCGGATACAGCTCTCTGACGATATAGCGCTTCAGGCAGCGGTGAATTTCCTTGTAGGACATTCCTTCCCTGGTTCGTCGCTCGACGTACGCCCGGGTCCTCGGGTCGCTGCGCATTCGCACCATGGCAATGGTCCACAGGGCGTTGTTCGCAGCACGGTCTCCAATGCATGAACGACCAGATCAACATCCGGACGTGCTGAGAACGCCCAGCCAACAACCCGACGCGTGAACAGATCGAGTACTACGGCCAGATAATGCCAACGGCCCCGCGCCCAGACATATGTGATGTCACAACACCAGACCTGATTCGGCGTACCAACATCGAATTCACGATTGAGATGGTTCGGGATATCAATCCGCTCGACCGTAGCCCGCCTGTAGTCATGGCGACCCGGTTGCTTGCAAATCAGCTCGAGCTCTTCTATCAAGCGGCTGGCCAGCGCGCTCCAGGTGGCACCGCAGATTCAGGCCATGCGTGATGACCGCCGCGCCTCGGGCTCGCCGTAACGGACGCATTGCGGTGAAGAAGTTCGCGCGAAGCAGGCACTCATCGGGCTGAAGAGACAGCGAGCAATTGACGTTACCGACATCAATCATGCTGTTCTGGAAGTCAGTGCTAAAGCAATGCAGGAACGCGGGGCGGCTGCGCCGCCCCGCCCCAAAACCATAAAAAGAAGCAAGACTAAAACCGCTCTGAACCCCGACATTTCTATTTAGCTGGAGGTACGGCATTTGAACTTAGCGGGGACAAAGGTGGTATCGTCTCCAGAGCTTCATGATCGCCACGTAGGCCAGAATCGTGACGATCAGTTCGATGACGACCATGGTCGGAATATAGAGATCGTCAGGGTCACGAATGCCAAACCAGTCCGAGGCGGCAAACCAGAATGCCAGCTGGCTTTCAGGCATTGGCATCGGGTACGTATGGACATAACGAACGGAAAGCAGAAACAGTCCGATAAATAGCGCCACTTTAAAAATGCTACGGACAAGTCGTACCATTGGCCACTACCTCGATAGTTCCATACGCGCGAATTCCTGAATTGCGGGCCGGGATAGTGAACGTGTGCAGAAGTGCGCGCCGTATCTTTTCAAAATCGGCGTAACTCGGCAAGGTGATACAGCCGAGTGAAATACCTCGGCCGCCGGCCGGATGCAGCCGGAATTGACCTCGCTCTATGCCATTGATCCAGGTGAGGTCATCGATAACACCGTCGTCCCGATAGAGCGCAAACCACTCAATATGGTGAGACGCCGGACCGACCCTCCCGCTCCACCAATCTTTGGCCTGTGCCACAGATCTGGATCGTAACCCGCCAGTCAGTCGATCCACGATCCAATACAACCCTGCCGGAATCGGACCTTTATCGGGAACAGCGGTACACCCACCCTTGTTCTTATAGACGTTGTCGCCTGAAAACGCTTTAAATGTACCAATTTCGGGAATAATCAATGAAGAATTATCCCCATCGATTATGAATTTCCCATAATAAGCCAATTGCCGCACTCCTCTTATGTCGACAGATTCCTTAATCAGGATGCCACACAAGAGAAAGCGCAGGGCATCTTAATAATACCTTGTTGCCGATTAACATCAGACAATACGAAATTATTAAAAATCAGAAAATTCCTAATCCAACAGACAGAAAATTCCCGTATCGACCCCGCCGGTTACTCGATCGACTTTAGATTTTCAGGCAGTGGAGAGTACGTACAGAATCACCATAGGACTCCTAGGTAGCCGTGGCTGTCGAGTACCTGCTGCATGTTGGAGCCTTCCCACGAACCGGGACGGCTGTTCGTCATGGCAGCGTCCTCGGCCAGCATGGCAAGCATGCCTCGGCACAGTCATCGGACCGTGCGTCGTCTTGTCTGGGGCAGTCCGATCATGTTCTGGTGTAGTCCAGCGCAACGCCGTCAAGCTGACGCTCGGTGTTCTGCTCGAAGGTGCTGACGCGTATATAGCCGACCCGTTGACCGTTCATGGACGGACGTCGGGTGAAATGTCAGCTTGAAATCCATGACGTTCCGAGTCCGGTGTCAAAGAATTGCGGAACCAGCCCCATCCTGATGTGCCCGACGGCATTTCCCTGACATCAGGATAGGGTATGCTCCAATCGGACACAGTCTGCCAGCCTGTCGTTGAGGGCGGATCAATGATGTAGGTCGCTTATTGATTGGCACGCACAGCAGCAAACTGACCTGATCGGCAGATACCGGCGCCGCGTTACTCTTCTAAAAACTGTATCAACTCCGCCGCGAATTTTTCCGGTTCCTCGATCCAAGGCATGTGGCCGCTTTCCTCGAACATCACCAGTCGAGCGTTGCCAATGCCCGCATGCAAGCGCTCCGCGACCGGCACGGGACAGATCCAGTCATGCCTACCCACCATAACCAGTGTCGGGGCGCGCACCTGATCAAGCAGGGCTGTCTGATCGCTGCCAGCCGCTTTGTCTGCTGCGTTCTGCGCCTCGAATGCATAAAGCGAGATCTGCTCGACCAGTAACTGTTCCCGAGCTAACGCAAGATTTTTTTCCGGACTCTGAAGGTATAACGGCAAAAGCTCTGCGACAAACGCTGATAGTTCAGCATCGCTCGCAAGGGGTTTGGCTTTGCCGGAAAAATGTCCGATCGCCGCCTGAACTGCGGTCTTATACCGGGGGTCCTCAGCTCTCGCTTCCAGGAATGCCTGCGTATCATTGCCCGAACTGAAGCCAAGCATTTGACTGTCAATCAGCACCAGTTTGCTGACGTGATTCTTATACCTTTCAGCGTACGAGAGTGCGATGGCTCCGGAGTTCGAATGACCCAAAAGTTGAAGAGTAGAAAGTCCTAGATACTCGCGTAGTGCCTCAAGATCATCCGCCATATCGTTGCTGCTCATCTTCATGCGATCGGCCGGGCGTCCAGACTGGCCGCTTCCCCGCGTGTCGATGAAAACCAAGCGAAATCTCTCTCGCAGGAAGTTGAAGCCCCTTTGCAAATAACCGCTACCTACTCCCCAACCCGGAGAAATCAAAAATAACAGAGGCCCTTCGCCGCACACGCGGTAGTGGAGATCGACACCGTTCAGATTGACGGTGTGGTCGCCCGAACCTAGCAAGTCTTTCAAATTGTCAGATCTTGTGTTCTGCGATGCTGTACTCATGTGTCGCTGTTCCTTGCATTTTCGATAGAGTGGTCAACTTGAGAGATTCCCGGCTGATAAATGGTTCACCTTGAACCGCTCAGAAATATCTCATTCGGAAGCCAGTTTTTGAGCGCGCACTCGTTATAACAGAAAAAAGTGCCCATCGTTGGTAGACAGGCAAGTCAACCATTTTATTCCTTGCACCAGCTAATCACGGAGGTAAAGAATTGGTGCGTTCGCCTGCTGCTGATCACCCACGCCGCGGCACTGCGCCGGCATCCTGAAAATCCGTTTCACACGTTTTTGTTTGCCCTGAGCGACGGTCGCTACTGCATCGATGCGCGCAACGGTGGCAATGCGGCACGCTGGATCAATCACCGCTGTGCCCCCAACTGCGAAGCGATCGAGGAACGTGACCGTGAGGGTGTCCTTGAGCGTGTGGACCAGATCGCTGCGAATCGTGCAGCAGAGGCAGCCGCTGCTCATCTCGACCACGATGTCTTCACGACTGTGCGCGACGAGCAGGTGGTCGAGCCCGATCTCACCGAACTCGTTGATCAGCACCAGTGCATCCGCCATTTCCGGCTGCGGCACCATCCGGTTCAGCACCGTCGTCTTGCCGCTGCCGAGAAACCCCGTCAGCAGGGTGACAGGTATCATGTCCATCGCACACTCCCCGTTTCGTTGATCCAGAGTCCCCGAATCCGGCCGTTGCGCGTTCTCCTTGGCGCCCGCGCCGGGCTGCGGGCTCATGCCGTACCTTCCGCCTCGGTTAGCAGACAGGCGTCACGGCGCTGGCGCCATGCTGGCTCGTCCATATCAACGCCGATCAGTACCTGGTCCTGATGTGTGTCGCCGACAGGCAGGCCGACGAGCCACTTCTGTTGCGCCTGGTAGCCGGAATCAAGCTTCACGCCGGGAATCGATTTGGCCTTGATCTGGTTAGAAATCCCCAAAAAGTCAATCTTCGCCTTTTAGGACTGTGTGTCGTGGATTGCGCCGGCTGCTACTTGAACGTGCGCTTAAATGATGCCTTTCGATGGCATGGGGAGTTAAATATGGGTGGCAATATCGGGGTTGGAAGGATGCCTGGTTTGGTTCCCCTGCCAGAGAGCGAGACCCCGAGGACGGAGAATCCGTCCCGCTCATCCGGTATGCCGTTGCCCGACACTCGGTTCATCGGGTTGAAACCGAAACCGGTGTCGGTTTCACCGACTGGCAGGGCCGGAACCTCAGGCATCGGGAGTACGCAAAGTTCCATTCGCAGCGGGGGAAAAAGCCTGAAACAACTTGATCTGCCGCTCAGCGATGTAGTGGCGTCAAGCGCGCTCGTGGGACCCAAAAATGGCAGGAGCGATTGGACGATGTTTGACGGAGGGCAAGTTCAGGCGAGGTACGAGCCTGGATACAAGCTGATCCGGACTTATGTTGGGCGTGCTCAAGAGGTGGTGAATATCAACCTGTCTGACGATGGGCAGAGGGTTCGTAGTATCACCGGCTATCCGCAGGTCTCTCCGGATAAATTGCAGCGCTTGGTAACCGCCGGCCTTCTGCGTCCAGATCTATTGGCTACCGTAGGCGTCTCGCAGGAACAGGTGAAAATTGCGATGGAGCGTACCGCCCATGACCAGCAAATGACCCTGCGCCTACAAACGCATAGTGTCGAAAAATTACCATCTATCGAAAAGTATTCCGGCACGAATCACAATACGAAATTTGTCGGGCAAGGCGAGGCCCATTTTCTTTCGAGTGCGAAAGCCGACGTCAACGGTTTGTACACGGCAGGCGCTACTTCTTGCGTTATTTTAATTGCCGTTTTCAAAAATGCTCTGGGAAAATCGGAGAACGTTGCGATGGCGCATGTGGATGGATACGTCACAGATCAGGCGCTTGACCAATTCTTCGGATCACTGTCTGCGTCCGGGAAAGCGGAGGTCACCCTGCTTGCCAGGAACGAGGAAGAATCTGCTAAACGTGCCATGAAGGCGGCGGACAAAGCGGGAGCAACTGTGGTCTTTGCCCATGCGGGGCACGAGTCAGGCGGCGGCTATGGTGCGGCCGTAGACCGAGACGGCCGCATTTACTTCGGTAGCAGGCTTTCTTTAAGCAAGCAGATTGCTACAAATAAGACGGAAAGAAGAATCATGAAAGGCATGATGTCCGGAGAGAAACTGCCAATTCATGAACAGTTGCCTGCCCAATTTCATGTTTAAAAGGAAATCAGAAAGCGCTCGTTTCTGTCATTTTCCGAAGTCGCTGCACCACGTACCCACACTTGCGTGCGAGTCGGAGAATGTCAGGCTGAAGCGGCCCTGTTTCGAAGTTGCATGATGGACTGCCGTGCCGTGCCATAGTCGCGTGCCAATTGCGAGACCGATTCGCCCGCTATTTTTTCAACCATCCGTGTGAATCTCAACCCGCCTTGAACACGGAAATCCTGCCCTCCCCCCGTGCGGACTTAAGGATCGTATTCCCACTGCCATAGTCTATCAAACGATACTGCAACGCTTTCCGGCTCCGCTGCAGATCTCAAGAAAAGACTAGAAACTCTGGTGGTTCGATACCGGCAATGCGGTCGAATACATGACCTGCTTTAAGGCAAAGCTCGACCGAATGTTTCGAATATTAGGTAGCCGCGATATCTCATCGATGATCAAGCGCTCCAATGCCTGAGTATCCCGGACCAGCACACGCAGGAGGTAGTCCGCGTCTCCGGACATCAAGTAGCATTCCATCACGTTTGGTATCGCAACTACCGCCCGTTCGAATTCATCGAGCCCGTCACGACGCTGATTTTCCAGGCTTAAATGAATGAAGACATTCACATTCAATCCCAGACTCGCTGGATCGAGCAGCGTCACACGCTGCCGGATTACGCCATGACGCTCTAGCGCTCGAACACGAGTCAGACACGGCGACGGCGAGAGGTTCACGCGGGCAGCTAACTCGACGTTAGTCAAACGTGCGTCGCGCTGTAGTTCCGCCAGAATCTTCTGATCAATTGCATCAAGTTGCATATGCACCCTATGAGACACCATTCGGACGAAAACTGGCCGGCATTAGGCGAAGTTCATTGCGCATCCAGGCAGCACGTCCGTCTGCTTGCGAGTTTCAGCTGCGTTCGGCAAGGACTGCAAGAACGTGTCAGCGCCGCAAGGAGTGACTTTCCACTCACCTGCGTATTTCATTCTAGCGTTTGCTAGTGTTTGGCGTTGTCCAAACTTGCAGACGATTTAACAGAACTCCGAAGGAGTGAGCTATTCGGCTCAGGCATACCTAAGGCACACATTACCGAGGGAGCAAAGAGAAGCGCGACAGTCCTAAATCCGTCGCGTCCGGGGAAATGCGGGATCGGCGCACTGCAACTGGCGATCGGCGTACTTTTCAACGCTATCGACTGGCCGGGATGCGTCAGTCGTGTACCACGTCACCCGACTCCATGAGCATATCCGACAATCCCGCTCCCGCTGGCACCATCGGCCATACGTTCTCGGTCGGATCCGTAATGAAGTCCATAAAGACGGTTCGGTCCTTCATAGCCATCGATTCACGCAAAACCGGTTCGACGTCGCTCGGCCGTTCAACCCGGAATCCGACATGGCCGTAAGCGCGCGCAAGCGCTACAAAGTCAGGAAGCGCGTCAAGATACGATTGCGCGTACCGTCCCTCGTAGTACACGTGCTGGAGTTGCTTTACCATTCCAAGGTAACCGTTGTTCAAAGAGGCTACCTTTACGTTCAAACCATATTGCTTGCAGGTCGACAGCTCCTGGATGCACATCTGTATCGATCCATCTCCCGTTACGGCCACAACATCGCTCTCCGGGAAGGCTCGCTTCACACCCATCGCATAAGGGAGACCAACTCCCATGGTTCCAAGCCCGCCAGAATTAATCCAGCGTCTGGACTTGTCGAAGCCGTAAAGCTGCGCAGCCCACATTTGATGCTGACCGACGTCCGAGCACAGAAACGCGTCGCCTCCGGTGACTTCCCAAAGTTTCTCTATAACGTACTGCGGTTTGATAATCTTCGGGCCCTGTTCAAAGGCAAGACAACGCCTCGAACGCCACATCTCCACCTGTTTCCACCATGAATCGCGCGACGTCCGGTTTACCGGCTGCCGGGTCAGAAGCTCATTGAGCGTGCGCAGGACACACTTCACGTCTCCGACGATTGGAACATCAACCTTGACTCGTTTGTCGATACTCGCCGGGTCGATATCCACATGAATGATCGTCCGCTCACCTTTAGCAAAGTCTTCTGTATTGCCGATGACGCGGTCGTCGAAGCGAGCTCCCAATGCGATTAGCACGTCGCAATGCTCCATCGCCATGTTTGCCTCGTAGGTCCCATGCATCCCCGGCATGCCAACGTAGCGCCGGTCGGTTGCGGGGAAAACACCAAGCCCCATGAGCGTGGTCGTTACAGGCGCGTCTACGAGTTCAGCGAGTATGCGCAACTCCGCCTCGGCCTGCGCCGCGACGGCACCGCCACCTACATAGATGTACGGTCTGCGGGCAGAAGCAATGGCCTTAGCCGCCCGCCCAATTTGGGCCGCATGGCCCTCGGTAGCCGGCCTATACGAGCGAATCGAGACAGACTCGGGATAGACAAACGCCCCTTGCGCCAGCAGGATATCCTTCGGAATGTCGACCACGACGGGCCCTGGCCGTCCTGTTCTCGCGATGTAGAACGCCTTCTTCATCACCAGCGGAAGCTGATTCACATCCCGAACCAGAAAGTTATGCTTAACGATAGAACGGGTGATACCGACCGTGTCACACTCCTGGAATGCATCCTGCCCGATTGAGTCCGTAGGCACATTTGCGGAGACAACGACAATCGGGATCGAATCGAAGTAAGCGGTTGCGATTCCAGTCACCGCGTTTGTCACCCCCGGACCGGACGTGACAAGCGCAACCCCGACTCTCCCGGTTGCGCGAGAGAAACCATCCGCGGCATGAACCGCTGCCTGCTCGTGCCTAACAAGCAGATGGTCGATCCCGGTCGTCTCCTCGAGCGCATCATAGATCGGCAGCACCGCGCCTCCGGGGTATCCCCACACTGTATCTACCCCCTCAGCGACTAGCGCTCGAACGACCATTTCCGCGCCCGAAATGACGAAGCTCTCCTCCCCTTCCGGCTTGCTTGCCTCTTCGATAAACTCCATTTCTGCTGATGCGATTTTCAAGGTGTACTCCCCTACGTAAACGACGTCACTTGAGCGTTGCTGGTCGAACAGGTTTCTCCTGAGTCGAGCGAGCAGTCGACCGGATCTGCACAGTCGCAAGCGACTGCCTCCGAAGGCCGAAGCGGCCACGAAATATCCGGAAGTTCTGGTAATCCTAGCGCAGCTGCTGCGCTCAGAAATTCCGAATTGCGTCTTCCCGGACGGCATTTTCAGCACAAACCACTGCTCGCCGGGCATGTGGATTAGCACTTGTGCCGCACACCCGCGCAGCCGCATATCAAGTCTGTCCTTCGATGGCGGCAAAGCCGGCCGTAACCGACACAGACTTCATTAGCCTGCCGCCAGGAGGAGGGAGTGCGAGAACCGCGTTAGATCAGCGCTTCGATCAGTCGAGGACCTCGTTTCCGCATCGCGTCCGCGAATGCATCTTCAAATGCGCGGGGTGAATCTACGCTTACCGCTTCAACACCCATACCGGTTGCGAGCTTCACCCAATCCAGTGAAGGGTTTTGCAAATCAAACATCGAAGCTGCAAGTGCCCCCTCGTTCGTTGCGCCTACTCGCTTGAGTTCGTTGCTGAGAATCTTGTAGCCACGGTTTGCGTAAATGACCGTAGTAACGTCGACCTTCTCCCGCGCCTGCGTCCAAAGCGACTGGAGGATGTACATCGCGCTGCCGTCGCCCTGAAGCGTTACGACTTTTCGGTCAGGGCACGCTATACCCGCACCTGTCGACACGGCCATCATGCTACCGATCGCACCGCCTGTCAGATTCAGATAGTCGTGAGGCAACGCTGACGCGGTCACGCCGTAGTGCATAAACCCGGACGACAGTGACTCGTCTGCAACGATTGCGTTTTCCGGCAGATGCTTGGCCACAGCCTGCATAATCGCCTGCGCATCAAGCACATTGGCATTCTTGACGCCGATCGGCTTACGTTCCAGCACGCGTGCTGTTTCGTTGTGCGCGCCCAAGGCATGCAGAAGCGCCTCGAGTGAGGCGGGACCATCCTCGTGGGGATGCGCGAGTACCGCAAGCTGGCATCCGGCAGGCGTCAGCCAGCTCGGCTTGTCCAGATATGCAAAGAAACTGACGGGGGGCGGCGCTCCAACGAGAATCATTTGTTCCGTACCAGCAAGAGCATCGACAACTTGCTCAGCAAAGTACGGAAGACGTTCGAGCTCAATTCGTCCGGCACCGCGCTGCAGACGCGGGAAGAACGTGTCACACATAATTCGGCATCCGGTCTGCGCCGCGATCTTGCCAAGTGCTCGAAGCCCGCGATCCTGAAGAGCCTCGCCTCTGGTCAGTATTACTGTCTTCTTTCCGTTACGAAGCAGACGCGCAGCATGATCCACTGCGTTTTGAGTTGCCAATTGTCGAACCGGAGCAGGCAACGGCGGAGCGACGAAATCCGCCTCTTCCCATGCAGTGTCAGCCGGAAGAATCAGCGTCGCAATTTGCCCCGCTCCTGAGCGCGCAGCGTGAACCGCGCGCGCGGCGTCGGCACCGGCCGTGCGCGAACTCGATGACGAATGTACCCAGTGGGAGACCGGCCTCGCGAAACCGATCACGTCTGATGACAGCGGCGCGTCATAACGGGCATGGGTCGCTGCATGGTCGCCGACGATATTGACGATCGGAGTCGACGCCTTACGCGCGTTGTGCAAGTTTGCCAAGCCATTTGCAAGACCGGGACCGAGATGCAGAAGCGTGCACGCCGGTTTTCCGGCCATGCGGCCGTATCCATCCGCAGCGCCTGTCACCACGCCCTCGTACAGACCAAGTACAGGATGCATGCCCTCCACTGCGTCGAGCGCTGCCACGAAGTGCATCTCAGAAGTGCCAGGATTAGCAAAGCAAACATCCACTCCGCTGGCAATGAGCGAACGCAAAAGACTTTCAGCACCATTCATATCTACTTACCCCTTGATTATCCTCGAATCTGACGGCCTACGCTGGGCGACGAAAGTGTCGCGGCGTAGTCATGGCCGGATCGTATCGACCGGGGTAAGATATAAAAATATAGTCCTACTACAATCATCTTTGTATCATGCGCAAGAATCTGGAAAACGGCGTCTTCCACGCGATGAACGCCTTTATTCGCGTGGTGCATTCCGGAAGCTTTACGGCGGCTGCAGCGCAACTGGATGTTACGACGCCGCAAATCTCGCGACTGGTTACCGAACTCGAATCGCGGCTTCAGACCAAGCTCCTGCAACGCACTACTCGCAAGCTGGTGCTTACCAGTGCGGGTGAAAAGTACTTCAAACAGGCAGAGCTGATCATGGAACTCTTGGCCGAGGCCGAGCAGATGGCTGCGGGCGCTGCGGCTCAGCCGGCGGGGCGCCTGCGCGTTCTATGCATGGCAAGCTTCGGAAATCGATATGTTGTACCGTTGGTGACGAAGTACTCCGCGCGACACCCGCTGGTGTCGATTGAATACAGTACTTCGCAGTACATGCCGGACCTGCTCTCGGAAGGTATCGACGTTAGCGTCTATCTTTCCCAGCATCTGCCCGACTCGGGCTTGATCGCCCAGCGCCTCGGCACGATCTCTGCGGTCCTGTGCGCCTCTCCAAAGTATCTGGCGACTCATGGGGTGCCCGAACATCCGCGAGACCTCGTCAATCACGCGTGCCTGCGCCTGGTCAATCCATCGCTCACCACTCACTGGAAGCTTATCAATGGAAACGAATCATTCACCATTGATCCTGTTGGACCGATTATTGGTGATCTCCCAGAGCCCGTTGTTCACGCTGCCATTCACGGCCTCGGGATCGCTTTGCTCATGAGCCACAACATCGTGGATGCGCTGCGCAGAGGCACATTGGTACACGTTCTTCCTCAGTGGAAATCGCCTGAGATTGGAATCTATCTACTCTTTCCATCGAGAAAGTTCGTCGACGCAAAGACCCGGGAGTGGGCAGAACTTCTGAAAACCGAAATTCCGATCCTGCTTGAAAAGGATGCCGAACATATGAGCCAGGTGATGCAGTCAAATGGAACCAGTACTCAATAATTTTTCTCCGACGTTCTATTTTTCTGGAGAACTTCTCCACAGAATTGCGATTTCGCTCTCTATTTCTCCGAGAGTCGCTCACACAAGGCACCAACCCAGACCCGTGCCGCCTTACTGAGGCACAGAGAAAAAAGCGATCCACACCCGGATCGCTTTTTTCATGCCGGACCAGCCGTTATGCCACGACAATGCGGCGGGGATCAGCGAGGGCAAGCGCCTCTGCACGATCCGCGCTGGGCGGGTAGATCCACTCCGTATTGATCTTGGTCTTCAGAGCTTTGGCTTCGGCGCCAACCAGTTTGACCTCACGTTCCCAGCCCTCGGTGTACACCGCTCCCCATGGGCCCAGGTCCAGGCACGTCACGTACTTGGGCTGGCTATACGGAATCGATGGCTCGCCAAGCAGATCGGCCGCCACGTTGTGGCCGGCGGAGCGACCCAGATTCATGGCGTGCTGGCAGGACATCTTCGCGTAATTGCCGTCGTCGTCCGTGGCGGCATAGGCGCAGTCGCCGGTGGCAAACACCCCGTCCAGGCCCTTGACCTTCAGGTTGCGGTCCACGTGCAGGCGACCGAAGTTGTCGCGTTCGGCGGGGATTTGCTGAGTCAGTTCGCTGGCTCGCGCTCCAGCGGTCCAGATCACCGTGCCGGCATCGATGCGTTCGCCGTTTTCCAGCGTGACGCCCGTGGCGTCGACAGCCGCAACACCCGAGCCCAACTTCCACGTCACGCCCAGTTCGGTCAGCGCCTCAATGATTACCGGACGCGGACCGGGGCCCAGATCGGGACCGACTTCGGCGTTGCGCTCGACCATGATCACCGTGACCGCCTCATCCGCGCCCAGGACTTCACGCAGACGCGCGGGCATTTCCGCCGCGGTCTCGATTCCCGTGAAACCGGCCCCAGCCACCACGACCGTATTGCGAGCCACGCTGGCCGGACGCTCGGCCAGACTGTGCAAGTGGGTTTCAAGCACAGCCGCGTCGGCGATCTGATCGACGTTGAAGGCATGTTCTTTCAGGCCGGCAATGGGCGGGCAGAATAGACGGCTACCAGCGGCCAGCACGAGGCGGTCATAACGGATGGTGTGATGCGAAGTGTCGGCCCCCACGCCGATGACGTTGACCTCTTGCCTGGCAACGTCGATGTTCTGCACTTTGCCCTGAACGAACTGGACGCCGACGGCTTTGAAAATCTCTTGCAGCGGCGCCTTCATTCCCAGCGGATTTTGCTCATACAGACGCGGGCGGACATGAAGTTCAGGCTCGGGCGCGACCAGCGTGATCTCTACGTCGGTACGTCCGACCTGATCGAGCAAGCGGGCCGAAGCCAGCGCGCTCCACATACCGGCGAAGCCGGCTCCAATAACAAGAATGCGTTGCGACATCTGTCGTGCTCCTGAGAAGAGTCTGCGGTACGGGTGACCGAGAAACCGCATGGCACAAAGGTCCCAGCCATCAGGACGACATGTTCATTACCATGTCGTTAACTTAGACTATATCAGTCGTAGTTAAGGCATGCAACTGCCCGTGATCAGCTTGCCAGGGCTTCCGCGCGAAGCCCCTTACAAATAGAGAGCAGACGATCCCGCTCTCACTGAACAGGTACAAAAATGTCTTTCACCTCAATTACATCAAATTTTAGATGAATAACCTTCAGATGCCGTTCAAACGTCCGCGAAATTCCCCCCCGGAGCCTGTCGGCAATTCGGCCTGGACGACAGTCGCATAAGACTCCGCGAGCCAGCAATGACGGACCCACTTTGCGTTGATCCTCTCCGGTTCGGGTCAGCTAGAAATATCGGGTTCCGTGAAGGTTGAGCGCCGGATAGCCTGCTTCGTCTATCAAACACAAAGTTCGTCTGGTGCACGACCGCGTTACGCCGGATCACTAGAGTGTCGTTGTGCAATGCATCGGGATCGGGATACAGCCATGAAAAGCGTGCTAACGAGATTCATCGCCTCCACCAGCGGGAGCACCCCGCCATCGGACGGCGTTCAGGAGAATCAGGACGCAGTCCGAAACAGAGTGAAAGACCGTTCCATGTCCGGGCCGCCGGCAAGTCTCTCCGGTCTTCGCAATCTGCCGACAGGTAATACGAAGACGGCTAATCGAACCAGGCTGGTGGGTGCAGACCAGGCGACGCAAAGTCCGAACCTGCCGGTGGAGTTGCTTCGTGAAATCGTCGAGAACGGCGACTCCGCAACACGAGACGCGATACGCTTTGCCAACCGTCGACTCAATGATATTGCCGAGGTTTATACCGACAGCCGCAGAATCACAGACCGCGAGCACCTCAGAAACGTTCGGGATGCGATGAACAATGGGCGTTATCCGCATACCACACACCTCGATGCGAGTGGCCTGGATATTCAGCCACCGGTGTGGACCAAGCTCAAGCCGTTTTCCAAACTCGGGACGCTACCGGCGTTCGGCATGGCCGAGAAGCTCGACGTGCAGGAAAATTCTGCTCTCGGCAGTATCGGGCTCAGGCAACTGTTGGGCAAGGGTAAAAAGATTCGCGAACTGAATGCATCCGGCACGCGCTCAGGCGACGCTGGAGCAATGAAGATTGCGAAGCTCCCTCTGTTGCAGAAGCTGATGTTTTGCAACGAAAACCTTACCCTGACCGGCGTAAAAGCGCTCGCTGCCGCCCCACAGTTGGTGGAACTCGATCTTAGCGATAGTCACGGTATCGATGACGACTGCGCGGCAGCGCTGGCCGAGAATAAGAATCTGCGAGAGTTGCTGTTGAACGGTTGCAGCATCAGTAATCTCGGCGTACAGGAACTGATGAAGAACCGTGCATTGCGAAAACTCGGCCTTGCGGAGAGCGAGCTCGACGAAAATGGATTTGCCATGCTGGCGGAGCATCCCTCGCTGGAGGAGCTCGATGTCAGCAATTCGCTGGAATCCAGCGACGCCTGTGCGATCGCGCTATCGCTCAACCCACGACTGAAAGTACTGGCGATGAATCACGCGAATATTCAGGCCGACGGCGCCATCGCGCTGTCGGGAATGTCGGGGCTGCGCAAGGTCACCCTTTCGTCCAATATGATCGACGATAGTGGAGCACGTGCGCTGGCAGCGAACACGCAACTTCGCTACATCGATCTGCGGAACAATCCGAAAATCAGCGAGAAGGCGAAGCGCGAGATTAATGAGCAAGCCGAGACATCGGGGCAGACGATTCTGTTCTGAGTGTGGGCTGGTTCTGGTTGCGACAGGCACGATTAGAGATTTACCGTGTGCGTGTGATAAACACGGCCGCGCAGCACGACACCCTGCCAATGAATTGCTCAAAGGACGGCGCGGTGTCGCGCACCTCCGGCATCACGATGAGACACGGCCGGAATCCGCAAAAAAACTCCGCCGGATTCCGACCCAACACTTTGACTTCAAGGTGAAGTTATTGGCCAAATCGATGCCCTTCCGCGCGTCAATATGACGCTGGTGGGACTAGCGCTGAGAGCAATAGCGATGCCTTGACCCGCCGAACCCCAGGCTGATGAGTTCGGCAAAAGGCCCGTTCAACTAGACATGCTTGCAAAACCAGTCAATCTGCCTGGCAACGCTGCTTTCGAAGTGTTGCCCATCGTACATGTCGTAGTGGCCGGCAGTTTGCTCGACGTGAAGCTGCTTCGTGGTCGCCGCAACTGCGTCAAAAAGCTCGATACCGTGATTCGGCGGATTCACACCATCTTCGCCGGCGATAACAACTAGCACAGGACATGTAACGCGCGCGGCATAGTCCTTTGGCTTGTAATTCAATATCTCACGAACGGTCAGGAAGGGAATCTTGATATCCATTGCTGGATAGTTCTTCCGGTTCTCCTCGAAAAATGTTTTCGATTGCGGGTCTGTGAGTACTTTCGTAATCGGGACAAACATTTCCCTGCCGGTGCTCTGTTTCTTCTCGTGCATCCGTTCGAGCGTCGCAACGAATGCCTGCTTTTCGGCTTCGGTCATATTGCGAGTCGTCGCTTGTTCGCCGTCAGCAAAGCCAAGCTGACTAACAACGGCCTTGATGGACGGATCACTTGCGGCTGCGGCAAGCACATGGCCGCCGCCGAGCGACGTCCCCCACAGCCCGACGCGCTCGGCGTCGACATAAGGCAGTTCCCTGACAAACGCGATAACAGTACGGATATCCTCAATCTGCATCGCCGGGATAAGCCGGCCCTGTTCTCCCCCACTCGCGCCAAAGCCGCGATAGTCGAACGTAACAGCCGCATAGCCGGCGCGGGCAAAAGCTTCGGCAAATTTTGGAAGCAGCAACTCCTGGATGCCGCAAAACCCATGACACAAGATGACGACGGGTGCGGGAGTCTGCGTGTCGGGCCGACGTACGGTCACTGCAATGTCGTTAGCCGCTCGATATGAAGTAGTTTCCATATAACCTGGAAGTAGATAATGAATAGACCAAAACCGGAATCGTTCATGTCCGTCATGTGCGATCACATGCGAATTTGGCATTGTCGCACGTTGCCGATATAACAGCATTGACGATGCCCGAATCACATTCCGCACTTTCATTTCATGGCGGTTTTCGGGCAATTGAAATAGCAAACATGCACGCACAGTTGTCGACAAACGTGACGTCTATAAAGCCGGAGCATTCGAGTTATTCGCGGGTTAGAGCATGCGTACGGAAAGTACTCCATTCAGCATCGATCGCCGATGAAAGAAGTAATACCGGTTGCGGCATCAGGTAGACCGGCCCCTGATCTGTGCGGCGCTTGACCCTGAGCATGCCCCCAACGAGCAACGGCACATCGCCGTTTCGAACGTCTGGCTCAAGGATGGAAACCTCTCCCTGGCAAAGTCCGACATGCGTCGTCCCTGGCCAGCAGTGCGGTCCCGCGCATCAATGCTCATGTCCGAATCCGACCAGAATACGCACGCCTTTGCTTTAAAGTTCAGGCATGCGCCTCGGCCCAGACACCTGCTACCAGACGATGCTCTCGCGAGACCGCCGTTTCGACGGCTGGTTGACACGATCACGCGACGATGCACAGTTTGTCTCGTTGCAACCACGTACGAAACCGGCCGCGACCCAAGCATCGCACGCGCGTACTCGTGCCGGATTGCCTGCGAATCAGAATCCCTTTGCAACAAGAGCAACACCAACCGCAAGCCACTGTATGCCAGCCACAACCACACTCGCCCGCAGCAGCCCGACCGCGCCT
>NZ_JAAGPS010000037.1:0-53872 GCF_017105025.1 Paraburkholderia sp. Ac-20336
TGCGCTGACCCGCGGCGTGTTGGGTGTGCGTCCGAAAGTCGAGTTGCTGTGGGATTCGCCCGCGGCCGCCGGTCACAACCGGCAGACCGTCTTTCGCGCCGCGCTCGCGACCGAAGGCGATCGCGTCGCGGCGCGTGCGCTCGACACGACGCTGCGGCAAGTCTGAGGTTGCACGTTTTGCGCTATCGACCACATCGCGTGGCCGATGCGCGCATCCCGAAGCAGAGCTTCGCGGATAATGCAGTCATGACGCCCGGCCGGCACGCGGGCGAGTGGGACACACATCGATCGTATCGCGTCTTTCGCAGGAGTCGCCATGCTGGTTCGCTGGTTGCTTGCCGCTCTTCATCTGCTTGCTTATGGTTTTGCGCTCGCGTCGATTCTGAGACGCACCTGGGCCTTGCGCCGGGCGTCGGTGCCCGCCGCGTTGCGCTCCGTATTTCGCGCGGACACTCGCTGGGGCATTTCCGCGCTGGTGCTGATCGTCACGGGCCTGATGCGCGCGTTCGGCGGTTATGAGAAGGGCGCCGACTACTATCTCCACGAGCCGCTTTTTCACGTCAAGATGACGCTGCTCGTGCTGATCCTGATTCTCGAAGTGCCGTCGATGCTCGGCCTGATGCGCTGGCGCGCGTCGGTCCGCAGCGGCCAGCCGCCGAATCTGAAGAAGGCGCGTTCCTATGCGCACTTCAGCGTGATCCAGACCGTGTTGCTCGTGCTGATGGTGTTTGCCGCGACGGGGATGGCGCGCGGCATCGGCTTGCCGGAAGGCGTGGTATAGCGGCCATCTCCGTGGTTGCGGTGCCGGTTGCCAGGTTGGCCGCCGGGCCGGCGGGCCTTTTCGTTTGATTCCGCGTGATCCGCTAACCGACCAGCAAGCCCGAATCGTCGACCCGATCGGCCTTCGCGTCCGCGCTTGCGCGCGCGAGTTCGGGCTCGCCGAGACCCTTGATCAATTCGAGCGCCTGACGCTCGAAGAGCCGCCGGTACAGGCCGTTCTCGCGCCGGATCAGCGTGTCGTGACTGCCTTCCTCGATCACCTTGCCCTTGTCGAGCACCAGCAACCGGTCGAGCGCGCGTACCGTCGACAGCCGGTGCGCGACCACGAGCGTCGTGCGGCCTTGCATGAGCCGCTCCATCGCGTGCTGGATCAGCACTTCGCTTTCGCTGTCGAGACTCGAGGTGGCTTCGTCGAGAATCAGGATCGGCGCGTCGGCGAGAAAAGCCCGCGCGATCGCCACACGCTGACGCTCGCCGCCCGAGAGCTTGATCCCGCGTTCGCCGACCAGCGTGTCGTAGCCGTTGGGCAGCGCGTCGATGAAGTCGTGCGCGCTCGCGAGCCGCGCGGCCCGCTCGATCTCGGCGCGGCTCGCGCCGGGCCGTCCATACGCGATATTCTCGGCGAGCGAGCGGTGAAACAGCACCGGCTCCTGCTGGACGATCGCGATCTGGCTGCGCAGCGACGTCTGCTGGACCTGGGCGATGTCCTGAGCGTCGATCGTGATGCGGCCGCCCGAGATATCGTGAAGCCGCTGGATCAGCTTGATGAAGGTCGTCTTGCCCGAACCCGAATGGCCGACGAGGCCGACGCGCTCGCCGGGCGCGATGCGCATGGAGAAGTCGTCGTAGAGCGGGCGGCTGTGTGCGCCATAGTGAAACGACACGTGCTCGAAACGGATCTCGCCGTGGCGGATCGCGATCGGACCCGCGCCGGGACGGTCCTCGATGCCGAGCGGCTGGCTTTCGAGCGACACGAGTTCTTCCATGTCGTTGACCGAGCGCTGCAGGTTGCGGATATGCATGCCGATGTCGCGCAGATAGCCTTGCAGCATGAAGAACATTGTCAGCGCGAACGTGATGTCGCCGACACCGGCTTCGCCGCGCACCCACAGCAGCAGCGCCACGCCGAGAATCGCCGCCTGGATCGCGGCCAGCATGCCGCCCTGAAGCCCGCCGTTGAGCGTGCCGCGCACCCATGTGCGGCGGGTGCGCTGCCGCCATTTGCCGATCACCTGCGCGAGGCGCGCTTCCTCGCGGGCTTCCGCGCCGAACGCCTTGACGACGCCGTTGCAGCTGACCGCATCGGCGAGCGCGCCGCCCATGCGCGTGTCCCATGCATTGGCGAGCCGTGCGGACGGCGCGACGAAGCCGAGCGAGACCGACACGGTCACTGCGATATACAGCGCCGAGCCGATGCCGACCACGATGCCCATCATCGGCCAACGCCAGCCGAGCAGCGCGGTCGCGCCGGCCAGCATGACGAGCGACGGCAGCAGCGCGATCAGCAGCGTGTCGTTGAGCAGATCGAGCGCCCACATGCCGCGCGTGATCTTGCGCACCGTGGAGCCGGCGAAGCTGTTCGCGTGCCAGTCGGTCGAAAAGCGCTGCACGCGATGAAATGCGCTCGCGGCAATCTCGCTCATCATCTTCAGCGTGAAGCGGATGATGTTGAAGTACACGCCCTGGCGCAGCAGCGTCGCGGTGAGGCCGAGCGTGGCGAGCGCGCCGAACGCTGCGAGCGCGTGGTGCCATACGGGTTCGGAAGAGGCCGGGCCGGACGCGATCGCATCGACGAGCCGGCCGGCGAACACCGGCGTGAGGATGTCCGCGGCCGCCGTGCAGAGCGCGAGTGCGGCGATCGCGACGATGCGCCACGGTTGCCGCGCCCAGTGACGGAAGGTGAAGCCGAGGACATCCTTGAAGGCTTGTCCGCGAAAGTCGAGTTTTTTTCTGGTCATTTGCTATAACCCGGCGACGCAGGCGCGTGGCGAGGTTCCAGTCAGAAGCGAAGAGGTGAGACAGCGACGTAGGCCGGAATGCGAGGCGCTAACCGCGCGGTAACGAACCACGGTAACCACACGACAGGCTGTCTGGAATGAATGCGGCGCGCCTTTCGGGGCGGGCCCGCGGCGGCGGCGACGTTGCGGCTTTTAAGGCCGCAACTGTCGCGTCGGACGGGCCGACGGTCGCGAGACCATACGAGGAAGCGCGATATGCACTGCGAACATGCGACGCCCCCTGTGATGTTTGAGATGAAGAAACCGGAAGATCCGCCGATGTGCGTAGCGACTGCGCGCGGCGGATCGCCAGGAGCCGAATATATCAGGACAGCCAGATGCTCGCAAACATGCGGAATAATCGCGGTGTTCGCGGACATTGACAGCGACAGCCCGCGCCTCGACAGCTTTTTGGTGAATGACAGGGCAAGCAGACAAAGAGGCCAATAGAAAAAGGGCTGATGCATTGCTGCGTCAGCCCTTTAGTCTTCGGTGATCGACACACCAAGAATCTGGTGGGTAGTACTGGGATCGAACCAGTGACCCCTGCCGTGTGAAGGCAGTGCTCTACCGCTGAGCTAACCACCCGAAGAGATTCAAATTATGTCAGTGATTGACGGGTTCGTCCAGTACTTTTTAAGTAATCTGCTCATCCGCAGCGGCTGCGATTGCCGGCGCCGGTTCAAAGCGCCACACACTGGCACCTTTGACGGCCTTGTCGAGATCGTCGAGCACGGCTTCGTGCGCGGCGGTTTCGTCGTCGTTCGCGGCGACCACGAGCAACTCCAGCGATTCGAGCGCGACGCGCGGCGCATCCGTGTCGACACCGGTTTGCGTCTCGCCGAGCATGTCGATGACGAGGCTTTCCTGGCCACGCGTCATCGACAGATAAACTTCGGCGAGCAGTTCCGAGTCGAGTAGGGCGCCGTGCAGCGTACGGTGCGCGTTGCTGATGCCGAAGCGGTCGCACAGTGCGTCGAGCGAATTGCGCTTGCCCGGGAACATCTGCTTCGCGCGCGCGAGCGTGTCGATGATCTCGCCGCAGTACGTCTTCACCTGCGGCAGGCCCAGCAGCGCGAATTCGGCGTCGAGAAAGCCGATGTCGAACGGCGCGTTGTGAATGATCAGGTCCGCGCCTTCGATGAAGTCGCGAAACTGATCGACAATCTCGGCGAACTTCGGCTTGTCGCTCAGGAACTCCGTGGTCAGGCCGTGCACCGCGAGCGCGCCCGGATCGCTGTCGCGTTCCGGATTGATATAGAAGTGCAGATTGTTGCCGGTGAGCCGGCGGTTCACCAGTTCGACGCAACCGAGTTCGAGAATCCGGTCGCCGCCGCGGGCGTTCAGGCCGGTGGTTTCGGTATCGAGGATGAGTTGACGCATGTCGGATTAGCCTGCTTCGAAAAAATGTGCAGCAAAAAAAGCGGAGAGGGTGCAAGCGAAGCGGATTGCCTTGCGGCAACGCGCTTCGGCGAGGCGCTGGCCCTTACCTTTCCGCGAGCGACGCAACCCCGCGATTGGCGAGCTGATCGGCGCGCTCGTTTTCCGGGTGGCCGTTGTGTCCGCGCACCCAGCGCCATTCGACTTCATGTTGCGCGACCAGTGCGTCGAGCCGTTTCCACAGATCGGCGTTCTTCACCGGCTGCTTCGCCGCGGTGATCCAGCCTTTCTTTTTCCAGCCGTGAATCCATTCGCTGATGCCTTTCTGCACGTACTGCGAGTCGGTGTGCACGATCACCTCGCATGGGCGCTTGAGTGCTTCGAGCGCGGCAATCACGCCCATCAGCTCCATGCGGTTATTGGTCGTGTTGGCTTCGCCGCCGAACAGTTCTTTTTCCTGGCCGCCGAAGCGCAGCAGCGCGCCCCAGCCGCCAGGGCCGGGATTGCCCTTGCAGGCGCCGTCGGTATAGATGTCGATGTGATTCGTAGTCATTCGGTATGGTTGCGTGTATTCGGGGAGGCGGCGGACGCGAGCCCGGCGGCGAGCACGGGCTTCTTGACCTTGAGTGGCCCGACGAGGCGCATGCCGCGCACGCGCTTGATCGCCTTGATCATGTAGGTGGCGCCGAAAATCGGCCACCAGCGGTCGCCGGCGGCTTCCATGAAAGCATAGCGGGAGAGCCACTGCTCGCTGCCAAGCGGCGGACGATAGCAGCCGAAGCGTCCGCGTTCAAGGTCGAAGCCGAGCAGCTTGATCCAGTCTTTCAGACGCGTGAAGGCGATCAGATCGACGGCGGCGGGCACGAACGGCTGGCCGGTCATCTTGCCGACCGACTGCCGCACGCCCCATAGCGAGAGCGAATTGAAGCCGAGGATGATGAGCTGCCCCTCGGGCATCAGCACGCGCTCGGCTTCGCGCAGCAGCCGGTGCGGGTCGCTCGTGAATTCGAGCGTGTGCGGCATCACGATCAGATCGACGCTTTGCGCTTCGAACGGCAGGTCGAGCAGATCGCACCAGACCGTGCTGCGTCCGGCTGGCGCGGACAAGCCGGACAGTTCCGCCGGGTCGGCCGCGTCGCCTTGCGCGGCGCCGAGGCCGCCGCCGTCTTGCCGCGTGCCGCGCGGAAACGTATACGGCGCACTCGCGCCGCTGGCGGCGTCGAGCACGAGGCCGCGGCACGGCATGCGGTTCTCGCGCAGCGCGTCGAGCCGGGGCAGACCGAGCTGCAGCGCATGATAGCCGAACACGTCCGACACCACACGGTCGAGCTGGGTCTGTTCCCATTCGAGCACGTAGCGGCCGGGCGGCGAATCGGTCCAGGCGGGCCAGTCTATAATCGCTCGATCAGTCATATCAAAGAATGCGTCGCCTATGAATGCGCTCGAGTACGTACCGGTCCCGGCGTTTGAAGACAATTACATCTGGGTCGTTGCCGACGGACACCACGCGGTCGTCGTCGATCCGGGCGAAGCCGCGCCTGTGCGCGCCTTTCTGGCCCAACGCGGATGGCGGCTGAGCGCTATTTTACTCACGCACCATCATCAAGACCACGTCGGCGGGGTGGCCGATCTGCTGAACGGCCAGGACGTGCCGGTGTACGGCCCCGCCGGTGAAGCGATCGAGCATCTCACGCATCGTCTCGAAAACGGCGATCGCGTGACGATTGCGGCACCCGCGCTCGAATTCAGCGTGCTCGACGTGCCCGGTCACACGAGCGGGCACATTGCCTATTTCCAGGCAGCCGATTCGCGCGGCACGCCGCACGTGTTTTGCGGCGACACGCTGTTCGCCTGCGGCTGCGGCCGGCTCTTCGAAGGCACGCCGCAGCAGATGCTCGCCTCGCTCGATGCGCTCGCCGCGCTGCCCGGTGCGACCGAAGTGCATTGCGCGCACGAGTACACGCTCTCGAATATCCGCTTCGCGCTCGCGTGCGAGCCGCACAACGCCGAACTGCAGGCATGGCGCGACCGGGCGAGCGAGTTGCGCGCGCGTCATGTGCCGACGCTGCCGACCACCATCGCGCACGAGCGCGCGGTGAATCCGTTTCTGCGCGCCGGCGAACCGGCGGTGCAGGCGAGTCTCGAAGCGCAGTTGCACGAAACGGTGTCCGATCGCCTGACGGCCTTCACGCTGATGCGCGAATGGAAGAATCGCTTCTGCTGAACCAGCGCGCATTCGGGCGTTCCTCATGCGATGAATCGGAAAAATTCGCCAAGCCCAAGATTTGGTTGATTTTTTTCTCGATTTTCCGATTGACGGAAACGTTGACGTTTCGTACTATCGGCTGCAATTTCCAGTCCTTGTGGAAGCTGAGACGTTCATGCGATTTATCTTAAGTGCGTTATTGGTCCTGACACTCGCCGCCTGCGCGAGCCAAGGGCCGACGACGAGTACCGCCAATAACCCCGCCAGCCAGCAAGCCGTAGCCGACGCCCTTCGCAAGAACGCCACCGCTAAAGAAACCATCAATGTCGACCAGAGCTCCGTCAATCAGTTGACGAGCCAGGACGCCGATCTGTGGGGCCGCATTCGCCGCGGCTTCCAGATGCCGGACCTGCAGAGTGATCTCGTCGACATGCAGCTCAACTGGTATCTGCAGCGTCCGGATTACGTTCAGCGCATGACCGAGCGCTCGCAGAAATACCTCTACCACATCGTCGAGGAACTCGAGGCGCGCCATATGCCGACCGAGCTCGCGCTGCTGCCGTTCATCGAGTCCGCGTATAGTCCGCAGGCGCTGTCGGTCGCGAAGGCGGCGGGCATGTGGCAGTTCATGCCGGGCACCGGCCGCACCTACAACCTCAAGCAGAACATGTGGCAGGACGAGCGTCGCGACGTGCTCGCCTCGACCAGTGCCGCGCTCGACTATCTGTCGAATCTGCACGACATGTTCGGCGACTGGCAGCTCGCGCTCGCCGCGTACAACTGGGGCGAGGGCAACGTGCAGCGCGCGATCGCGCGCAACGAGGCGGCCGGCTTGCCGACCGACTACATGAGCCTGCGCATGCCGAACGAGACGCGCAACTACGTGCCGAAGCTGCAGGCGGTCAAGAACCTCGTGATGAACCCGCAGATGTACGGGCTCACGCTGCCGTCGATTCCGAACCACCCGTACTTCGTGACGGTGACCACCTCGCACGACATCGACGTCGACGTCGCCGCGCGGCTCGCCAATATGTCGACGGACGAATTCCGCTCGCTGAACCCGTCGTTCAGGAAACCGGTGATTCTCGGCGCGACGCAGCCGCAGATCCTGCTGCCGTTCGACAACGCGTCCGCCTTCGAGCGCAATCTGAAAACGTACTCGGGTTCGCTGTCGTCGTGGACCACGTACACGGTCGATCAGCGCGCGACGCCGGCTGCGATTGCGGAGAAAATCGGCGTCGATGCCGGCACGCTGATGGAAGTGAACAAGATTCCGGTCGGCATGCGCCTGAAGCCGGGCTCGACGATCGTCGTGCCGCGCGGTTCGGACGACGACGAGGATATCAGCGCCGACGTCGCCGAAAGCGCGGTGCTGGCGATGGAGCCCGACGTTCCCGACACGCGCAAGATGCTGATTCGCGTGCGCCGCAATCAGTCGATGGCGGCGATCGCGTTGCGCTACGGCGTGTCGGTCGGCCAGTTGAAGGCGTGGAACAAGACGCATCGCGATCAGGTGTCGCGCGGTCAGGTGATCGTGCTGCACGTGCCGGTCGGCAAGCCGATGCCGAGCGAGCCGGGGCCGGAGAAGATCGCCACCGACGTGCAGGGTGGCGGCGTGCAGAAGATCGGCACGCATGTCGCGCAGACGCATGGCGAAGCGCGCAACGGCAGGAAGAATGGGCATTCGCGTTCGGCCATCGTCAAGGTGGCCGAGCCGGTCGGCAAGGCCGCCAGGCCGGCGGCGCCCGCGGCCAGCAAGGGCAAGGTCGAGAAGGTGTCGGCTTCCACGTCGGGCAAGGCACCGAAGGCTGCGGCGCCGAGCCACCCGAAGACCTCCGCCAGCACGAAGAAGAAGGGCAAGTAGGCCCACAGCGGCTCTTGCGGCCGTGGCCCGCGTTGCGGGCGCGGTGCATGAATGGTCACCCGATTGCGCTTTGCCCACGCACCGTGTTCTTCCGGCGCCGTCACCTTCGGGTGACGGCGTTTTGCATTGTGCAGACCATTCGGCGCGTTTGCCGTATTTCCTTTATTGTTCGTGCTTTGGCCGCGTCGGCCGTTCCGTCCTTTCCGTTCTCTGATTCAAGGCTTATGTCGTCGACTCAACTGCGCGTCTTTCTGCTCTTTTCCGCTGGCTATTTCGTCTCCTATGTGTTCCGGGGCGTCAATCTCGGTTTTGCGCCGTTCATTACGCACGACCTCGGGCTGTCCGCCGCCGATCTCGGCGTGCTGACCAGTCTGTACTTTCTCGGTTTCGCGGGCGCGCAGATTCCGGCCGGCGTGCTGCTCGATCACTTCGGCGCACGCCGCGTGACGGCCGTCACGCTGCTGTTCGCCGCGCTCGGCATCTCGGTATTCGGCGCCGCGCAGAGCCTCGGCGTGATGATGGTGGGGCGGCTGCTGATCGGCGTCGGCGTGTCCGTGTGCCTCGGCGCCTCGTTCAAGGCGCTCGCGCAGCATTTCCCGGTGGCGCGTCTGCCGCTGATGAACGGGCTCGTGATGGCGATCGGCGGCTTCGGTGGCGTGATGGTCGGTTCGCCGCTCACGTGGGTGCTCGGCTTTGCGAGCTGGCGCTCGGTCTGCGTCGGACTCGGCGTGCTGACGGTGGTGGTCGCGCTCGCGCTGTGGACGCTCACGCCGGACGTCAAGACAACGCATCGTCAGGCGAGCATCGGCGCGCAGTTCAAGGGCACCTTGCATATTCTGCGCAGCGCGGCGTTCTGGAAGATCGCGTCGTTCTCGGTCGTCACGCAGGGCGTTTTCTACGCGATGCAGTCGCTGTGGGTCGGCGCCTGGCTGCGCGACGTGCAGGGCTTCGAGCCGCACGAGGCGGCGGCGCTCGTGTCGATTCTCGGCTTCGCGATGATGGCCGGCTGCGTCGGCTTCGGCGCGGCGGCGCGCAGTCTCGAACGGCGCGGCATCTCGCTGTATGCGTTCTGCGGCATCGGCATGGCGCTTTACGTGCTCACGCAGTTGCTGATCATGTTCAAGGCGCCGCTGCCCGCGAGTCTGCTGTGGGCGGCTTACGGGATTTTCGGCGGGACCGGCATTCTGAGCTACGCCGTGATGGCGCGGCACTTCCCGGCGCAGATGATCGGCCGCGTGAACACCACGCTGACGCTGATCATCTTCCTGCTGATCTTCGGCTTCCAGATCGGCGTCGGTGCGGTGCTGTCGCACTGGCCGGCGAGCGGTGGGCATTACCCGGCCATCGCGCATCTGACCGCCTGGGAGATTCTGGTGGCGCTGCAGGTGCTGAGCGCGATCTGGTACGTGCTGCCGGGGCGCAAGCTGACGCGGCCGGCCGAGGTGCATGCCGGGCAGGAAGCCTGAGCCGGCTGGCGGGGCTGTTTGGGGAATGAATCTCGAGGTTTGGCCCCGCCGATGCGCCTGCGATTCGGGGCGCGCGAAGGCGCGCTCCTGAGGGCGCCAGGCGTTGCCGGATAAGGCTCCGGGCATCTTTCAACGGAGCCTCGCCGGATCGGCATCTTATCTCGGATTTGGAGAGAAGGGCCGATTCAGGCTATAATTCCAAGGTTTGAGCTTATCAACCCGCACCCTAGCGCCTACCTTTCCCCTACCGTTCATCCGCCGCGCGCCATTGGCGTCGCAAGAAGGGCCCCGCACCCCGCCGAGCCGTCCACACAATGGACCCATCGCGCCCCTTGCAGCGTCACCGGCAGCACGCGAGCGAGTCTGCGCGCGCATCCACGATGTGTTTCGCTGCGGCTCGCAATCGGATAGACAGGTGGCAACAGGGTGTTCCCCCAAGGAGTCTCCCGTGTTGCCGTCATTTTCTCCCGCTCTACTCGCGCTCGCCGACGGCACGGTCTTTCGTGGTTATTCGATCGGCGCCCCCGGGCACACCATCGGTGAAGTCGTGTTCAACACCGCTATCACCGGCTATCAGGAAATCCTGACGGACCCGAGCTACGCGCGCCAGATCGTCACCCTCACGTATCCGCATATCGGCAACGTCGGCGTGAATGCCGAAGACGTCGAAGCGACGAAAGTCCATGCCGCCGGCCTGATCATTCGCGATCTGCCGGTTCTCGCGTCGAACTTCCGCATGGAGCGCACGCTCCAGCAATACCTGCAGGACGAAGGCGTGGTCGCCATCGCCGGCATCGATACCCGCAAGCTGACCCGCGTGCTGCGCGACAAGGGCGCGCAAAACGGCGCGATCCTTGCCGGCTCGGACGACGAAGCGAAGGCCATCGAGCTTGCGCGTTCATTCCCGGGCCTCGCCGGCATGGATCTCGCGAAGGTCGTGTCGACTGAGGCAAGCTACGAGTGGACCCGGACCGAATGGCGTCTGGGCACGGGCTACGGCGAGCAGATGGCGCCGAAGTACCGCGTCGTCGCATTCGATTACGGCGTCAAGCAGAACATCCTGCGCATGCTGGCCGAGCGCGGCTGCCACGTCACCGTGCTGCCGGCGCAAGCGAGCGCCGCCGACGCGCTGGCGCTCAACCCGGACGGCGTGTTCCTGTCGAACGGCCCCGGCGATCCGGAGCCGTGCGATTACGCGATCGCGGCGGCGCGCGAGCTGATCGAGCGCGGCATCCCGACTTTCGGCATCTGCCTCGGCCATCAGATCATGGGCCTCGCGGTCGGTGCCAAGACGATGAAGATGAAGACGGGCCACCACGGCGCGAATCACCCGGTCAAGGATCTCGACGACGGCCGCGTGGTCATCACGTCGCAGAACCACGGCTTCGCGGTCGACGCCGACACGCTGCCCGCCAACGCCCGCGCCACGCACGTTTCGCTGTTCGACGGCACGCTGCAGGGCTTCGCGCTGACCGACAAGCCGGCGTTCTGCTTCCAGGGCCACCCGGAAGCATCGCCGGGGCCGCACGACATCGCGTATCTGTTCGACCGCTTCACCGCGTTGATGGACGCGAAGCAGGGCGGCAGCAGCGCGGCGGCTTAACGGCACGCAAGGGCGGCGGGGCGTGCGTGACACTCCCGGCCGTCCGGCGCCACAGGGCTTCGCCAGGCGGTTCGGCAGCCCCCGAAGGCACGGCGGCAAGGCCGAACGACAGCCGGGCCGAACCCGGCAAGCCGCCCCAAGGTCCGCCGCATCGGGCAACGGGGGCGGCCGGGGCGCACGTGGAGCCAGCCGCACGAAACAGCGCGCAACGTGAAAACGGCGCGCGCCGACGGAAAGAATAGCAACCGGGTTGCATGGGACTGAAGTAAGGCGCTGAAGCGCCAACTCCAGTCGACACAGGAATACATTAGCGGGAGCGTTATGCCCAAGCGGACAGACATCAAGAGCATCCTCATCATCGGCGCGGGTCCGATCATCATCGGCCAGGCGTGCGAGTTCGATTACTCGGGCGCGCAGGCATGCAAGGCGCTGCGTGAGGAGGGCTACAAGGTCATTCTCGTCAACAGCAATCCGGCGACGATCATGACCGACCCGAACACGGCCGACGTGACCTACATCGAGCCGATCACGTGGGAAGTGGTCGAGCGCATCATCGCGAAGGAGCGCCCGGACGCGATCCTGCCGACGATGGGCGGACAGACCGCGCTGAATTGCGCGCTCGATCTGCACGCGCACGGCGTGCTGGAAAAGTACAAGGTCGAGCTGATCGGCGCGTCGCCGGAAGCGATCGACAAGGCGGAAGACCGCCAGAAGTTCAAGGACGCGATGACCAAAATCGGCCTCGGTTCGGCCAAGTCGGGCACCGCGCATTCGATGGACGAAGCGCTGCAGGTGCAGGCGAAGATCGCCGCGGAAACCGGCTCGGGCGGCTATCCGGTCGTGATCCGTCCGTCGTTCACGCTGGGCGGCTCGGGCGGCGGCATCGCCTACAACCGCGACGAGTTCGAAGAGATCTGCAAGCGCGGTCTCGACCTTTCGCCGACGCGCGAACTGCTGATCGAAGAGTCGCTGCTCGGCTGGAAAGAGTACGAGATGGAAGTGGTTCGCGACAAGGCGGACAACTGCATCATCGTCTGCTCGATCGAAAACCTCGACCCGATGGGCATCCACACCGGCGACTCGATCACGGTCGCGCCGGCGCAAACGCTCACCGACAAGGAATACCAGATCCTGCGTAACGCATCGCTTGCGGTGCTGCGCGAGATCGGCGTCGACACGGGCGGCTCGAACGTGCAGTTCTCGATCAATCCGAAAGACGGCCGGATGATCGTGATCGAAATGAATCCGCGTGTGTCGCGTTCGTCGGCGCTGGCCTCGAAGGCAACCGGCTTCCCGATCGCGAAGGTCGCGGCGAAGCTTGCGGTCGGCTATACGCTCGACGAGCTCAGGAACGAAATCACCGGCGGGCAGACCCCGGCCTCGTTCGAGCCGACGATCGACTACGTCGTCACGAAGATCCCGCGCTTCGCGTTCGAGAAATTCCGCGAAGCCGATTCGCGCCTGACCACGCAGATGAAGTCGGTCGGCGAAGTGATGGCGATCGGCCGCACGTTCCAGGAGTCGTTCCAGAAAGCGCTGCGCGGCCTCGAAGTCGGCGTCGACGGTCTCGACGAAAAGACCCGCCATCGCGACGAGATCATCCGCGAGATCGGCGAAGCCGGTCCGGACCGCATCTGGTATGTCGGCGACGCGTTCCGCATCGGCATGAGCGCGCAGGAAATTTTCGAAGAGACCGCGATCGACCCGTGGTTCCTCGCGCAGATCGAACAGATCATCCTGAAGGAAAAGGCGCTTGCAGGCCGCACGCTCGCGAGCCTTTCGAAGGACGAGCTGAAGTATCTGAAGCAGAGCGGTTTCTCGGACCGGCGTCTTGCCAAGCTGCTCGGCGCGAAGCCGGCGGACGTGCGCGAGCGCCGTATCGAGCTGAACGTGCGCCCGGTCTACAAGCGCGTCGACACCTGCGCGGCCGAATTCGCAACCAAAACTGCCTACATGTACTCGACCTACGAGGAAGAGTGCGAAGCGAATCCGACCAGCAACAAGAAGATCATGGTGCTCGGCGGCGGGCCTAACCGGATCGGCCAGGGTATCGAGTTCGACTACTGCTGCGTGCATGCCGCGCTCGCGATGCGCGAAGACGGCTATGAAACGATCATGGTCAACTGCAACCCGGAAACCGTCTCGACCGACTACGACACGTCCGACCGTCTGTACTTCGAATCGCTGACGCTTGAAGACGTGCTCGAAATCGTCGACAAGGAAAAGCCGGTCGGCGTGATCGTGCAGTATGGTGGCCAGACGCCGCTGAAGCTCGCGCTCGATCTGGAAGCGAACGGCGTGCCGATCATCGGCACCTCGCCGGACATGATCGATGCGGCCGAAGACCGCGAGCGTTTCCAGAAGCTGCTGCAGGACCTCGGTCTGCGCCAGCCGCCGAACCGCACCGCGCGCGCCGAAGACGAAGCACTCAAGCTCGCCGACGAAATCGGCTATCCGCTCGTCGTGCGTCCGTCGTACGTGCTGGGCGGCCGTGCGATGGAAATCGTCCACGAGCCGCGCGACCTCGAACGCTATATGCGCGAGGCCGTCAAGGTGTCGAACGACTCGCCGGTGCTGCTCGACCGCTTCCTGAACGATGCGATCGAATGCGACGTCGATTGCATTTCGGACGGCGAGGCCGTGTTTATCGGCGGCGTGATGGAGCACATCGAACAGGCCGGCGTGCACTCGGGCGACTCGGCCTGCTCGCTGCCGCCGTATTCGCTGTCGAAGGCGACCGTCGCCGAACTGAAGCGTCAGACCGCCGCGATGGCGAAGGCGCTCAACGTGGTCGGTCTGATGAACGTGCAGTTTGCGATCCAGCAGGTGCCCCAGGCAGACGGTTCGAAGGAAGACATCATCTACGTGCTCGAAGTCAATCCGCGCGCGTCGCGCACGGTGCCGTACGTGTCGAAGGCAACGAGCCTGCCGCTCGCGAAGATCGCGGCGCGCGCGATGGTCGGCCAGAAGCTCGCCGCGCAAGGCGTGACGAAGGAAGTCGAGCCGCCGTACTTCAGCGTGAAGGAAGCGGTGTTCCCGTTCGTCAAGTTCCCGGCGGTCGACCCGGTGCTCGGACCTGAAATGCGTTCGACCGGCGAAGTGATGGGCGTCGGCCAGACCTTTGGCGAGGCGCTCTTTAAGTCGCAGCTCGCGGCGGGTTCGCGTCTGCCGGAATCGGGCACGGTGCTCCTGACCGTGATGGACGCCGACAAGCCGAAGGCCGTCGAAGTCGCGCGCATGCTGCACGAGCTTGGCTATCCGATCGTCGCGACCAAGGGCACGGCTGCCGCGATCGAAGCGGCCGGCGTGCCGGTCAAGGTCGTCAACAAGGTGAAGGACGGCCGTCCGCACATCGTCGACATGATCAAGAACGGCGAGATCGCACTCGTCTTCACGACCGTCGACGAAACGCGCGCGGCGATCGCCGATTCTCGTTCGATCCGCATGAGCGCGCAGGCGAACAAGGTCACGTACTACACGACGATGTCGGGCGCGCGCGCGGCGGTGGAGGGCCTTCGTTATCTGAAGAACCTGGAAGTCTATGATTTACAAGGACTCCATGCTCGCCTAAACTAAGGCTTCGACTACCTGTTCAAGATGTAAGTGCCGCGGTTAAGCGGCGTTCCGCAGGTGCTGCGGCCCGGGGTCTGTCCACGGGCGGCGGCTTTCGCGGAATGCACTTAACCGCGGTGATTTTTTTTACGGCCGTTTTTTGCCTCCAGAGTTGTTTATGAGCACTATTCCATTGACGAAGCGCGGCGCAGACATGCTGCGCGATGAATTGCAGCGCCTGAAATCGGTTGAACGTCCGGCCGTGATCAACTCGATCGCGGAAGCGCGCGCCCAGGGCGATCTGTCGGAAAACGCGGAATACGACGCTGCGAAGGAAAAGCAGGGCTTCATCGAAGGCCGCATCGCCGAAATCGAGTCGAAGCTCGCGGGCGCGCAGGTCATCGATCCGTCGCAAGTGGAAGCGGACGGGCGCGTGGTGTTCGGCGCGACGCTCGAACTCGAAGATCTCGATTCGGGCGCATCGGTCAAGTACCAGATCGTCGGCGACGACGAAGCGGACATCGACCACGGCCTGATCTCGATCAGCTCGCCGATCGCGCGCGCGCTGATCGGCAAGTCGGAAGGCGACGTCGCTTCGGTGCAGGCGCCGGGCGGCGTGCGCGAATACGAAATCATCGCGGTCAGCTACGTGTGAGGGTGGCGCTGGTGTCCGTGATGCCGCATCGATTTTTCCGTCTTCTGACCGTGGTGTGGGTCGGCAGTCTGCTGACTATCGGCTATGCCGTGGCGCCCGTGCTGTTCACGACGCTCGACCGGATGACGGCGGGCGCTGTCGCGGCGCAGCTGTTTCGCATTCAGGGCGTGCTTGGCGTGGTATGCGGCATTTTGCTGCTCGGTCTCGCCAATCTGCTGGTTCGGCGCGGCAGCGCGGCGTATCGCCGCGCGCGCTGGCTGATCGCCGGCATGCTCGTGTGCGTGCTGGTGGGATATTTCGCGCTGCAGCCGTTCATGAATGCGTTGCGTATTGCCGCGCAGCAAGCGGGCAGCGACGTCGGCCATTCGGTTTATGCGACGCGCTTTGGCATCCTGCACGGCGTCTCGAGCCTGTTTTATCTGGTCGAGAGCCTGCTTGGTGTTGCGCTCGTGTGGTTGTTGCCGGCGAACGCCGGTTCGACGGCGGCGGAAGAGGGCGCTTGCGGTGCCGGGCGGAAGGTGGCGGGCTGAGGTTCGTGTGCGACTGATCGTCGCTTTGCCGGGTTTTATTTGCCGCTGCTTCGTTTTGCTCGCGGTTGTCCGCGTCGTTACCGTATGTTAATCGCCTGCTAACGGATGGCTGAGCCGGCAGTGTTTTCTGCCCGGTTGGCCGGGGCGCCAGCCATCGTGCCTTCAGTCATTCAATTCCGATAGCTCGCTGCATAAGGTGCGGACCAAATCCGCACCTTCCACCATCGCTTATTTCGACGACTGATGCGAGCGCTTCGCGCTGGTTTGGCGCTTCTTCGCGCGCTTGATGTTGCCGCCTTGCGTGACGCGCTCGTTGCCGCGCACGAGCACGGCCTTCGCTCTCGGTTTGCGCATCGGCACTTCGGTCGGTTTGACGACCTTGACGACGCGCGGCGCTCGTCCTTTGGCCGGCTTCGCTTCAACGGCGGCTTCGCGGGCGCTGGGCAATGCGCCGCGTTTTGCTTTCGCCGCCGGTTGCGCCGCCTCCGGCTTCCAGATCACGAGCAGTTTGCCGATATGCTGGATCGGCGCGGCGTTCAGCTCGTCGCAGATCTGTTCGTAGACGGCAATGCGTTCCTCGCGTTCGTCGCCGAACACGCGGATCTTGATGAGCTCATGAGCGGCTAGGTGGACCTTGATCTCGGCGAGCACAGCATCGGTCAAGCCTTCGGCGCCGACGAGCACGACCGGTTTGAGCGCGTGAGCCTGGGAGCGCAGTTCGGCGCGTTGGTCGGAAGAGACTTTAAGAGCTGGCATGGAAAGTGGGAGACTCGACTAAAATGGCGGCTCCTGCGTTTTCGCCCGGTCGGCGAACGACTCGGGCAGTTTGATTCGGCAGGACGCGCGTCAGAACAACAGAATCGCGGATGGCCGCCAGTTTGGCGGGGCCGCGCGAATTAACCGCGTATTATCCCCTAAAGCGCGACACGACGCAGCAAGAGTTCAATCTTTAATGGCAAAAAACAAGTTCAATACCGCGTGGCTGCATGACCACATCAACGACCCGTACGTCAAAATGGCGCAGCGGGAAGGTTATCGCGCCCGCGCGGCCTACAAGCTCAAGGAAATCGACGAGCAGGACAAGCTGATCCGTCCGGGGCAGGTGATCGTCGATCTCGGTTCCTCGCCGGGCAGCTGGAGCCAGTACGCGCGCAACAAGCTCGCGGGCGGCACCCAGCGCAACGCGGAACGCGAGGGCGGCATCGACGGCACGATTATCGCTCTCGACATCCTGCCGATGGAGCCCGTCGCCGACGTCCACTTCATTCAAGGCGACTTCCGCGAGGAGTCGGTGCTGGTTCAGCTCGAAGAATTGGTCGGTGCGCGCCAGGTAGACCTTGTAATTTCGGATATGGCGCCCAACCTGTCCGGAGTGGCGGTGGCGGATGCCGCGCGGATCGAGCATTTGTGCGATCTCGCGCTGGAATTCTCGCAGAATCACCTGAAACCGGATGGTGCCCTTTTAGTCAAGTGCTTTCATGGCAGCGGTTACAGCCAGATTGTCGAAAAGTTCAAGCGCCAGTTCAAGGTGGTAGCGGCCCGCAAGCCGAAAGCGTCGCGGGACAAGTCGTCAGAAACGTTTATTTTGGGTAAGCATCTGAAGCGTCCCGCATAGGGCGCTGCCGGATCGTTCCACCCCTGCCGTTAAAGAGCCTGAAGTGCCGGAAAACGGCGTCGTCACGGCCCGCTACGCTATTTCCGTGGTAGCGAAACCTTATGGCAGGGGGCTGCGGACTGGATTAGAATGCTTTCGTGGTGCCGCAAGGCAAATGTAGGCGCCCGTCTAAGTGAAGGAGTGGTGCTTTGAACAACAATATGTTTTCGAAGGCAGCAGTGTGGCTGGTGATCGCACTGGTGCTGTTTACGGTGTTCAAGCAGTTCGACAAGCCCCGTGTCCAGGAAGGCGTTTCCTATTCGCAGTTCATGGACGACGCGAAGAACGGCAAAGTCAAGAACGTCATTGTCCAGGGGCGGAACCTCACGGTCACTCCAGCAGACGGCCAGAAATACCAGATCGTGTCGCCCGGCGACATCTGGATGGTCGGCGATCTGATGAAGTACGGCGTACAGGTGAGCGGCAAGGCTGACGACGAACCCAATGCACTGATGTCCGTGCTGTATTACCTCGGGCCGACGATCCTGATCATCGGTTTCTGGTTCTACATGATGCGACAGATGCAGGGGGGCGGCAAAGGCGGGGCCTTCTCGTTCGGCAAGTCGCGCGCGCGGCTGATCGACGAGAACAACAACGCAATCAATTTCACCGACGTCGCCGGCTGCGACGAAGCCAAGGAAGAAGTGTCGGAACTGGTCGACTTCCTGCGCGATCCGCAGAAATTCCAGAAGCTCGGTGGCCGCATTCCGCGTGGTGTGCTGCTGGTTGGCCCGCCGGGAACGGGTAAGACGTTGCTTGCGCGCGCCATTGCTGGCGAAGCGAAAGTGCCGTTCTTCAGCATCTCGGGTTCGGACTTCGTTGAAATGTTCGTCGGTGTCGGTGCGGCTCGGGTGCGCGATATGTTCGAACAGGCGAAGAAGCACGCGCCGTGTATCGTGTTCATCGACGAAATCGACGCGGTCGGTCGCCATCGCGGCGCCGGCATGGGCGGCGGCAACGACGAACGTGAGCAGACGCTGAACCAGATGCTCGTCGAGATGGACGGCTTCGAGGCGAACTCGGGTGTCATCGTGATCGCGGCCACGAACCGCTCGGATGTGCTCGACAAGGCGCTGCTGCGTCCGGGCCGTTTCGACCGCCAGGTGTATGTGGGTCTGCCCGATATCCGCGGTCGCGAGCACATCATGAAGGTGCATCTGCGCAAGGTACCGATCTCGAACGACGTCGACGCCGCAGTGATCGCGCGTGGCACGCCGGGCTTTTCGGGCGCCGATCTGGCGAACCTCGTGAACGAAGCGGCTTTGTTCGCGGCACGCCGTGGCAAGCGTATCGTCGAAATGACCGACTTCGAAGACGCGAAGGACAAAATCTTCATGGGTCCGGAGCGCAAGTCGGCCGTGATCCGCGAGGAGTCCAAGCGTGCAACGGCTTATCACGAATCGGGCCACGCAGTGATCGCGAAGCTGTTGCCGAAGGCCGATCCGGTGCACAAGGTCACGATTATTCCGCGCGGTCGTGCGCTTGGCGTGACGTGGCAACTGCCGGAGCATGACAACGAAACGTATTCGAAGGACTATCTGCTCGATCGTCTCGCGATCCTGTTCGGTGGACGCGTTGCCGAAGAGCTGTTCCTGAACCTGATCAGCACGGGCGCATCGGACGACTTCAACAAGGCGACGCAGACGGCTCGCGCGATGGTGGCACGCTTCGGCATGACCGACGCGCTCGGACCGATGGTCTACGTCGACGACGAAAACGACGCCTCGCCGTTTGGCCGCGGTTTCACGCGAACCATTTCGGAAGCGACGCAGCAGAAGGTCGACGCGGAAATCCGCCGTGTGCTCGACGAGCAGTACACCCTCGCACGGCGTCTGCTGGAAGAGAACCGCGATAAGGTCGAGGCGATGACCGCCGCGCTGATGGAGTGGGAAACGATCGACGCAGATCAGATCAACGACATCATGGCAGGTCGTCCGCCGCGTTCGCCGAAGAGTTCTCCGCCGTCGGCGGGCGATACCTCGTCGGGCGGCAGTCCGGGCACCGAGGTCAAGCCGGGTAGCGCGACCGCGCCGGCCTGATCGGCAGCCAGTAGAAAGTGCGGGCCGGTGTGTAGCACACCGGCCCGTTTTGCATTTATCCGTTCTATGTGAAGCACCGCTGCGTGTCGAAAGTCGATTCCTCTTCCGTTCTTCTTCCGGAGCCGCTGCAATGCGGCCGCTTCACGCTGACCTTTGAACGCCCGTTGGTCATGGGCATTCTGAACGTCACGCCCGATTCGTTTTCCGACGGCGGCAAGTACACGATTCGCGACGACGCGCTGCGCCAGGCCGAGCGCATGATGCTCGATGGCGCGGACATCATCGATATTGGCGGTGAATCGACGCGGCCGGGCGCGCCGCCGGTGTCGCTCGACGAGGAGCTGGAACGCGTGCTGCCGCTCGTCGAACAATTGCGCGGCGCGAACGTGCCCTTGTCGGTCGATACCTACAAGCCGGAAGTGATGCGCCACGCATTGAGCGCGGGCGCCGACCTGATCAACGACATCTGGGGCTTCCGGATGCCCGGCGCGATCGACGCCGTGCGCGACGGCAACTGCGGTCTTTGTGTGATGCATATGCTCGGTGAGCCGCAAACCATGCAGCTCGGCGAGCCCGAATATGATGATGTCGTCGGCGAGGTGCGCGCCTTCCTCGAAGAACGCGTAACAGCGCTGGAGCAGGCGGGGGTTGCGCGTGCGCGCATCAGCGTCGACCCCGGTTTCGGTTTTGGTAAGGCGGTCGTCGAGCACAACTACGCGCTGCTCGCGCATTTGCGCGACACGGCCCCACGGGCCGCGTCGCCGTATCCAATTCTCGCGGGTGTCTCGCGCAAGTCGATGATCGGCGCCGTGGTCGGGCGCCCGGCATCGGAGCGCGTGGCCGGCAGCATCGCCGCGGCCGTGTGCGCGGCCGAGCGGGGCGCCGCGATTCTGCGCGTGCATGACGTCGCGCAAACAGTCGATGCATTGAAAGTCTGGGCCACCCTGCGCGACGCGGCGAACGCGAGCCGCGTCCGCAGTTGAACTCACAGTAATAGGGAGAGTGATAAAGCATGGCACGTCGTTACTTCGGAACGGACGGAATTCGAGGCAAGGTCGGCGAAGGGCCCATTACGCCGGAATTCGTGTTGCGGCTTGGCTACGCGGCCGGCAAGGTACTCGCGGGTGCGGACCACTGGGCCAAAACCGGCACGCGGCCAACGGTGTTGATCGGCAAGGACACGCGCGTGTCCGGCTATATGCTCGAAGCGGCGCTCGAATCGGGCTTTTCGGCGGCCGGCGTCGACGTGATGCTGGCCGGCCCGATGCCGACGCCCGGCATCGCCTACCTCACGCGCGCGCTGCGGCTTGCGGCGGGCGTGGTCATCAGCGCATCGCACAACCCGTACTACGACAACGGCATCAAGTTTTTCTCGGCCGACGGCAACAAGCTGCCAGACGACGTCGAGGCGCAGATCGAGGAGCAGCTCGAATTGCCGCTTGCCTGCGCGTCTTCCGAACGGCTCGGCAAGGCGCGGCGTCTCGACGACGCCGCAGGGCGCTATATCGAGTTCTGCAAGAGCACGTTCCCGGCCGCGTACGATCTGCGCGGCATGAAGCTCGTCGTCGATTGCGCGCATGGCGCCGCGTACGACATCGCGCCGCACGTCTTCCACGAACTCGGCGCCGAAGTGATCCCGATCGGCGTCGCGCCGAACGGCTTCAACATCAACGACGGCGTCGGCGCGACCGCGCCCGACGCGCTGGTGCGCGCGGTGCGCGCCAATCATGCCGATCTCGGCATCGCGCTCGACGGCGACGCCGACCGTCTGCAGGTCGTGGACGCGGCCGGCCGCCTCTACAACGGCGACGAACTGCTCTACGTGCTGGTCAAGGACCGCATCGCGACCGCCGGCAACGTGGAAGGCGCGGTCGGCACGCTGATGACCAATATGGCCGTCGAGGTCGCGCTGCGCAACGCCGGCGTGAAGTTCGTGCGCGCGGCGGTCGGCGACCGCTACGTGCTCGAGCAGTTGCGCGAGCATGGCTGGCAGCTCGGCGCGGAAGGCTCGGGCCATATCCTGTCGCTCGATCGCCATTCGACCGGCGACGGGATCGTCTCGGCGCTGCTCGTGCTCGCGGCGATGCAGCGCAGCGGTAAATCGCTCGCCGAGCTGCTCGATGGCGTCAAGCTGTTCCCGCAGAAACTCATCAACGTGCGCATGAAGCCGGACGCGGACTGGAAGGGCAGCGCGGCGATCCGCGGCGCGATCAAGTCGGCTGAAGGTGCGCTCGATGGCCATGGCCGCGTGCTGATCCGCGCGTCGGGCACGGAGCCGGTGCTGCGTGTGATGGTCGAGGCGCAAAACGCCGACGACGCCGTCCAGCATGCGGAAGCGATTGCCGAGACGGTGAGGACGGCGACGGCTTGAGCCACACGTGAGCGGCGGGGCGAGGGTAACGACGTCCCGCCGCCAGTCCTGTCTCTACCGCCGGGCAGCCAAAGCACGAGCGCGGAAGACGTCCTTATCCACTGGAACGCATCAAGCTCGCCGAACGCCCGAACGCACCGCAACGCGCCCGCCCGGCAAAATCCCCCTCACCTCGCCATCCCGCCAAAAAAACAGCACAACCCGCCCGATCAAAAAGCGACCATAAATTCCCCCATCTCACCTCGCGCAAACGTTCGCGCCCCATCTTTTTTCGCCTAATCTACAAGGCGATGCAGCCCGCATCGTCAGAGCGCCGGTTTATCCGTTCCAGCACCTTTCGCACAGTAATATGACTGTCACATCCGTTTCACGGTCAGTCATTGTTTTGTCATAAAGAGACCCTAAGCTTCGCGGTGTTCGTGTTCCACGCTCATACCGCTCACACCTTGGAGGTCTCATGAAATTGATGCAAACCGTGTTCGCTGGCGTCGCTGGCGCGCTCTTCGCTATGGCAGCGCAAGCCGCAGACATCACCGGCGCGGGCAGCACCTTCGCAGCACCGATCTACACGAAGTGGGCCGACGCTTACCAGAAGTCGGGCGGCGGCAAGGTTAACTACCAGGGCATCGGCTCGGCCGGCGGCGTGAAGCAGATCGTCGCGAAGACCGTCGACTTCGCCGGTTCGGACGCTCCGCTGAAGGACGACGAACTCGCGAAAGAAGGCCTGTTCCAGTTCCCGACGGTGGTCGGCGGCGTGGTGCCGGCGGTCAACGTGCCGGGCGTGAAGCCGGGCGAACTGACGCTGTCGGGCGCAGTGCTCGGCGACATCTACCTCGGCAAGGTCAAGAAGTGGAACGACCCGGCGATCGCCGCGCTGAACCCGAAGGTCAAGCTGCCGGATCTGGACATCGCCGTGGTTCGCCGCGCCGACGGTTCGGGCACCAGCTTCATCTGGACGAACTACCTGTCGAAGGTCAACCCGGAATGGAAGTCGAAGGTCGGTGAAGGCACCACGGTCAACTGGCCGACCGGCACGGGCGGCAAGGGCAACGACGGCGTCGCGGCATTCGTGCAGCGTCTGCCGGGCTCGATCGGCTATGTCGAGTGGGCGTACGCGAAGCAGAACCACATGAACTACGTCGCGATGAAGAACGAATCGGGCGCAGTGGTTCAGCCGGAAACCGAAACGTTCAAGGCAGCGGCTGCTGGCGCTGACTGGTCGAAGTCGTTCTACCAGATCCTGACGAACGAGCCGGGCAAGAACGCATGGCCGATCGTCGGCGCGACGTTCGTGCTGCTGCACACGGCGCAGGACAAGCCGGCGCAAGGCACGGAAACGCTGAAGTTCTTCGACTGGGCGTTCAAGAACGGCGGCCAGGCTGCTGACGACCTCGACTATATCTCGCTGCCGCCGTCGGTCGTGTCGGAAATCCGCACGCAGTGGAAGCAGAAGGTGAAGGACGCAGCAGGCAAGCCGATCGCCGACTAAGCGACCGTCCAGCCTTGCCCCGGCGCGGCGGTTTAGCCGCGCCAGAGCCTTACATTGGCCGTCCTCGCGAGAGGACGGCCAATGGCATTAACCCGGCATTCGCCACCGCGTCACCGGCTGCGCCCAGCGTGCGGTCCGGCAACTGGAACAGCTTCAACAGGTCACTCAGGCTCCCATGTCCGATATTCATCTAGCGTCCGGCACGAGCCGGGCCACCCCGCCTGGCAGCGCGTCTCAGCAGAAGGCGCCTGGCCGCTCCGGCGACGTGATCTTCGGCGGCCTGGCTCGGCTGGCCGCCGTCGTTACGCTGCTGTTGCTCGGTGGCATCATCGTTTCGCTGATCATTTCCTCGTTGCCGTCGATCCGGGAATTCGGTCTTTCCTTCCTGTGGACAGCGGTCTGGGATCCACCTAGCAAGCAGTTCGGCGCACTCGTGCCGATCTACGGCACCATCGCCACCTCGCTCATCGCTCTCATCATCGCGGTGCCGGTCAGCTTCGGCATCGCGCTTTTCCTTACCGAACTTTCACCCGCCTGGCTGCGCCGCCCGCTCGGCATCGCGATCGAGCTGCTCGCCGCGATTCCGTCGATCGTGTACGGCATGTGGGGCCTGCTCGTGTTCGCGCCGATCTTCGCGACGTGGTTCCAGAAACCGCTCGGCGCGGTGCTCGGCGGCATCCCGTTCGTCGGCGCGCTGTTCGCGGGCCCGCCGATCGGCATCGGTATTCTGTGCGCGGGCGTGATTCTCGCGATCATGATCATTCCGTACATCGCCTCGGTCATGCGCGACGTGTTCGAAGTCACGCCGGTGCTGCTCAAGGAGTCGGCGTACGGTATCGGCTGCACGACGTGGGAAGTGATGTGGAAGATCGTGCTGCCGTTCACGAAGACCGGCGTGATCGGCGGCGTGATGCTCGGCCTCGGCCGCGCGCTCGGCGAGACCATGGCGGTCACGTTCGTGATCGGCAACACCAACCTGCTCGACAATATTTCGCTGTTTTCGCCGGGCAACAGCATCACGTCGGCGCTCGCCAACGAGTTCGCGGAAGCGGACCCAGGCCTGCATACGTCGGCGCTGATGGAACTCGGCCTGATCCTGTTCGTGATTACATTCATCGTGCTGTCGATTTCGAAGATCATGTTGCTTCGTCTTGAGAAAGGGGAGGGTGCGAAATGAGCGAGTCCTCTCTGAACATGCCGGGTCTGCGCGACGCGGCAACCCTGGAAGCGATGCGCACGCGTCTGCAAGGACGCCGCCGCGTGAAGAACGCGATTGCGCTGACCTGCTCGCTCGCCGCGATGGCGTTCGGTCTGCTGTGGCTCGTGTGGATTCTGTACACGACGCTGCGCCTCGGTATCGGCGGGCTGTCGATCGAGCTGTTCACGCAGTCGACGCCGCCGCCGAACACCGACGGCGGCGGTCTCGCCAACGCGATCGTCGGCAGCCTGATGCTGGTCGCGCTCGCGACCTTCGTCGGCACGCCGATCGGCATCATGGCCGGCGTCTATCTCGCCGAATACGGCCAGAGGGGCTGGCTCGCGAACGTGACGCGCTTTATCAACGACATCCTGCTGTCGGCGCCGTCGATCGTGATCGGTCTGTTCGTCTACGCGCTCGTCGTCGCGAAGATGGGCCACTTCAGCGGTTGGGCCGGCGTGCTCTCGCTCGCGCTGCTGCAGATTCCGATCGTGATCCGCACGACCGAGAACATGCTGAAGCTCGTGCCGAACGCGATGCGCGAAGCGGCCTTCGCACTCGGCACGCCGAAGTGGAAGATGGTGCTGTCGATCACGCTGAAGGCGTCGATCGCGGGTATCGTGACCGGTGTGCTGCTCGGGGTCGCGCGGATTGCCGGCGAAACCGCGCCGCTGCTCTTCACCGCGCTGTCGAACCAGTTCTTCTCGGTCGATATGAGCCAGCCGGTCGCGAACCTGCCGGTCACGATCTACAAGTTTGCGATGAGCCCGTTCGCGCAGTGGCAATCGCTCGCGTGGGCCGGCGTCTTCCTGATCACGCTCGCGGTGCTCGGACTGAACATCCTCGCGCGCACGATCTTTTCGAACAAGTAATGGGCGGAGTGAATCCGATGAACATGGCAGAAACCCAACTCAATCCGATCGGGCACGTGAGCGCGCCCGCCGGCTCCGACCCCGAACAAAGCGGCCAGGCGCATGCGCCGGCGCGTCCGAAGATCGAGGTCAACGACCTGAACTTCTTCTACGGCAAGTATCACGCGCTGAAGAACATCAATCTGCAGATTCCCGAAGGCAAGGTGACCGCGTTCATCGGTCCGTCGGGTTGCGGCAAGTCCACGCTGCTGCGCACCTTCAACAAGATGTACGCGCTCTATCCGGAGCAGCGCGCCGAAGGCGAAATCCTGATGGACGGCGAAAACCTGCTGACCACGCGCCGCGATATCTCGCTGCTGCGCGCGCGCATCGGCATGGTGTTCCAGAAGCCGACGCCGTTCCCGATGTCGATCTACGACAACATCGCGTTCGGCGTGAAGATGTTCGAAACGCTGTCGCGCTCGGAAATGGACGACCGCGTCGAATGGGCGCTCACGAAGGCGGCGCTGTGGAACGAAGTGAAGGACAAGCTCGGCCAGAGCGGCTACGGTCTGTCGGGCGGCCAGCAGCAGCGTCTGTGCATCGCGCGCGGCATCGCGATCCGCCCCGAGGTGCTGCTGCTCGATGAGCCGTGCTCGGCGCTCGACCCGATCTCGACGGGCCGCATCGAAGAGCTGATCGCGGAGTTGAAGAGCGACTACACGGTCGTGATCGTCACGCACAACATGCAGCAGGCGGCCCGCTGTTCGGACTACACTGCCTACATGTACCTTGGTGAACTGATCGAATTCGGCGACACCGAAAAGATCTTCATCAAGCCGGTCCGCAAGGAAACCGAGGACTACATCACGGGCCGCTTCGGCTAATCAGCCGGGCAATACAACGGAGTACGACATGTCCGATAAACATCTGTCCAGCCAGTTCGATGCCGATCTGAACCTCGTTTCGTCGAAGGTGCTCGAAATGGGCGGTCTCGTCGAATCGCAGATCGTCAACGCGATGCAGGCGCTCAACGAATTCGACCTCGACATCGCCGAGCAGGTGATCGCCGCCGAAGACCGTCTGAACAGGATGGAAGTCGAGATCGACGAGGAGTGCAGCAACATCATCGCGCGCCGCCAGCCGGCCGCGCGCGACCTGCGCCTCCTGATCGCGATCTCGAAGACCATCACGAACCTCGAGCGCGCCGGCGACGAGGCCGAGAAGATCGCGAAGCGCACCAAGCGCCTGATGGAAGACGGCGCGTCGCGCACGATCAACATCGCCGAGATCAAGCTTTCGGGCGAGATGGCCGTGTCGATCCTGCGCCGCGCGCTCGACGCGTTCGCGCGTCTCGATACGGTTGCCGCCGCGCAGATCGTGCGCGACGACAAGGCGATCGACGAGGAATTCCGCGCCTTCGTGCGCAAGCTGATTTCCTACATGACCGAAGATCCGCGTTCGATCTCGGTGGGCCTCGACTTCCTGTTCATCGCCAAGGCGATCGAGCGGATCGGCGACCACGCGAAGAACATCGCCGAATTCATCATTTACATCGTGAAGGGCACCGACGTGCGGCATCAGTCGCGCGATACGCTCGAACGCGAAGCACTCAGCTAATCCAGAGATAAGGAACAGAGGTGCCGATGCCCAGCAGCATTCTCGTCATTGAAGATGAGCCAGCCATTTCCGAACTGATTTCGGTCAATCTTCAACACGCCGGACATTGCCCGATTCGCGCGTACAACGCGGAGCAGGCGCACAACCTGATCAGCGACGTACTGCCCGACCTCGTGCTGCTCGACTGGATGTTGCCGGGTAAATCGGGAATTTCGTTCGCACGCGACCTGCGCAACAACGAGCGCACGAAGCATATCCCGATCATCATGCTGACCGCGCGCGGCGACGAGCAGGACAAGGTGCTCGGCCTCGAGATCGGCGCGGACGACTACGTGACGAAGCCGTTTTCGCCGAAGGAACTGATGGCGCGCATCAAGGCGGTGCTGCGCCGCCGCGCGCCGCAGCTGACCGAAGACGTGGTTGCGATCAACGGCCTCAAGCTCGATCCGGCTACGCATCGCGTCGCCGCCCACGCGGAAGGCAGCGAGATCAAGCTCGATCTCGGCCCGACCGAATTCCGCCTGCTGCACTTCTTCATGACCCACCCGGAGCGCGTGCACAGCCGCACGCAACTGCTCGATCAGGTCTGGGGCGACCACGTGTTCGTCGAGGAACGCACCGTCGACGTGCATATCAAGCGCCTGCGCGCGGCTCTCAAGCCCGCCGGTTGCGATGCTATGATTGAAACCGTACGCGGCAGCGGCTACCGGCTGGCGAAGAGCGCCTGATAGCCGCGGCGGTGCGCGGCGCCGCCACTCCCTCCTGCGCCGTATTTTCTCTTCGATCGCTAGACCATGAACATCATCTGGGCGCGCTCCATCGTGTCGGTCGTGCTGCTGGCTGTTCTGTGCGCGGTGGTCGGCGCACTGGTGAACGTCAAGGCGGGCCTCGCTCTCGCGATCATCCTGCTGCTCGCGCAGAGCATCTTCAGTACTTTCCACAAGCAGCGCCTGTGGCGTCTGCTCGACGCGCCGGTGTACGGCGAAGTGCCGAGCGCTCCCGGCATCTGGGGCGAAATCTACTATCGTCTGCACAAGCTCGCGAAGCGCTGGCACGCCCAGGTGCGCCAGGTCGAGCAGCAGCATTCGCGTTTCATCCAGGCGATCCAGGCCTCGCCGAACGGCGTCGCGATGCTCGACGATCACGATCAGATCGAATGGTGCAACGCGATTTCCGAAAGCCACTTCGGGCTCGACGCGAAGCGCGATCTGCGCCAGCACATCACGCATCTGGTGCGTCATCCGGATTTCGTGCACTACCTCAATTCGCATCGTTACGAGGAAATGCTGATCATGCGCGGCATGGGCGAAAAGCGCCAGAACGTGCTGTCGGTGCAGGTGTTTCCGTACGGCGACAATCGCAAGCTCGTGCTCTCGCAGGACATCACCGAGCTCGAACGCACCGACGCGATGCGGCGCGACTTCGTCGCCAACGTCTCGCATGAACTGAAGACGCCGCTCACGGTGCTGTCCGGTTTTCTCGAAACGATGCGCGAGCTGCCGCTCGGCGAGGCCGAACGCGCGCGTTATCTCGAGCTGATGGAGCAGCAGGCGTCACGTATGCGCCATATCGTCAACGATCTGCTCGTGCTCGCGAAGCTCGAGGGCGACAACAAGTCGCCGAGCGATCACATGATCGACATGCGCGCGGTGTTGCGGCATCTGCGGGACGATGCGGACAGTCTGTCGAGCGACCATCACCGCATCGTCTTCGAGGTTGACGAGGAGCTGACCGTCACCGGCGTCGAAACCGAGCTGTTCAGCGCACTCGGCAATCTCGTGACGAATGCGATCCGCTATACGCCGGACGGCGGCACGATCAAGGTGAACTGGCGCTCGGTGGGCGGCCATGCGGTGTTCTCGGTCACGGACAGCGGTCTCGGCATTCCGGCCGCCGATATTCCGCGGATCACCGAGCGCTTCTATCGCGTCGATCGCAGCCGCTCGCGCGACACCGGCGGCACGGGCCTCGGTCTCGCGATCGTCAAGCACGTGTTGCAGCGCCACGATGCGCAGCTCGACGTGAAGAGCGAGGAAGGGCGCGGCAGCACGTTCACGGTGCGCTTTCCGGTGTATCGCACGGCACGCTGCCAGGCGGCGCCGGTTTGAGTGCGGCAGCGGCCATGAAATAAAAAAACCGCCTTCTTCAGGCGGTTTTTTTATTTGCGCTTCGTCGGCTTCATCGAGGCGCGCGCCATTGTCGCGCACACCTCGAAAACACAGCGGCTATGCGCAGAACTTCGCGAGCAGACTCATCTGCGCATTGCGCGACGACTTGCCCGGCCGGCGCCGGCGATAGTGTCCGTCGCTTTGCATGAGCCACGCGGACTGGTTGTCGCCGAGAAACGCCGACAGCCCTTCCGCGATCACGCGCCGCTTCAGGCGCCGGTTATTGACCGGGAACGCGACTTCGACGCGGCGGAACAGGTTGCGATCCATCCAGTCGGCGCTCGACAGATAGACCTGCTCCTTGCCGTCGTCGTAGAAGTAGTAGGTGCGATGGTGCTCGAGGAAGCGCCCGACGATCGAGCGCACCGTGATGTTCTCCGAAAGTCCCGCCACGCCGGGCTGCAGCGAGCATACGCCGCGCACGATCAGATCGATCTTCACGCCGGCCTGCGACGCCTCGTACAGCTCGGCGATCACGGTCGGCTCCAGCAGCGCGTTCATCTTCGCGACGATGCGCGCCTTCTTGCCGGCGCGCGCATGCTCGGCTTCCTTGCGGATCGACTCGACGAGCTTCGGGTGCAGCGTGAACGGCGATTGCCACAGCTCGTGCAGCTTCAGTTCGCCGCCGATGCCGGTCAGTTGCTGGAACACGTGGTGCACGTCCTCGCAGATTTTCTGATCGGCGGTCATCAGACCGAAGTCGGTATAAAGACGCGCGGTGCGCGGATGATAGTTGCCGGTACCGAGGTGCACGTAGCGCTTGAGCGTGGTCTTGCCGCCCGACGACACGCGCCGCACGATCAGCATCATCTTCGCGTGGCACTTGTGGCCGACCACGCCGTAGACCACGTGCGCGCCGACCGCTTCGAGCTGCGAGGCCCAGTTGATGTTGGTTTCCTCGTCGAAGCGCGCGAGCAGCTCGACCACCACCGTGACTTCCTTGCCGTTGCGCGCGGCCTGCATCAGCGCGTCCATCAGCGGCGAGTCGGTGCCGGTGCGGTAGATGGTCTGCTTGATCGCGACCACGTTCGGGTCCTTGGCGGCCTGCAGCAGCAGTTCCAGCACGGGCTGGAAGCTCTCGTACGGGTGATGCAGCAGCACGTCGCCCTGATCGATCACGTCGAACATGCTGGCGCTGTTGGCGATCTGCGTCGGCGTCGACGGAATATGCGGCACGAACTTCAGATCGGGCCGGTCGACCATCTCGGGCAACTGCATGAGCCGCACCAGATTGACCGGGCCGTTCGCGTAGTAGCAGTCCTTGTTCGACAGGCCGCTTTCGTCGAGCAGGCGCCGCACGACGTGCGCCGGCGTTTCGGCCGACACTTCGAGGCGCACCGCGTTGCCGAGATGCCGCGCCGGCAGTTCGCCCTGCAGCGCGACGCGCAGGTTGGTGATTTCGTCCTCGTCGACGAACAGTTCGCTGTTGCGCGTGATGCGGAACTGGTTGCAGCTGCGCACGACGAGACTCGGAAACAGCTCGCCGACGAAGCGCTGCAACAGCGAGCTCAGCAGCACGAAGCCATGCGGATAGCCCGACAGTTCCTGCGGCATGCGCACGAGCCGCGGCAGCGCGCGCGGCGCCTGCACGATGCCCATCATCGCCTGGCGGCCGAAGGCGTCCTTGCCTTCGAGTTCGACGACGAAGTTCAGGCTCTTGTTGAGCACGCGCGGAAACGGATGCGCCGGGTCGAGGCCGATCGGCGTGAGCACCGGCAGCAGTTCGTCGAAGAAGTAGTTGCGCGCCCATTCGGTCTGCGCGTCGCTCCAGGCTTCGGTGCCGTGAAAATAGATGCCTTCCTGTTCGAGCGCGGGCAGCACCGTGTCGTGCAGCATCGTGTACTGGCGATGCACGAGCTTCTGCGCCCGCTCGACCACGAGGCCGTACACGTGCTGCAGCGACATGCCGTCGGGCGACAGCGCGCCGGGGTTGTCGCGGATCTGCTCCTGGAGCCCGGCCATGCGGACTTCGAAGAATTCGTCGAGATTGCTGCTGGTGATGCAGATGAAGCGCAGGCGTTCGAGCAGGGGGACGGCGGGGTCGGCGGCTTGCGCCAGTACACGCTCGTTGAAACCCAGAATGCCCAGTTCGCGATTCAATAAGGGATAGCGGATGGACATCGGCAGCGGAAGTGGAATGTCTGGAATGGAGGCGGAAAGACGCTCGGAAATTCGCACAGTTTAATGACGCCCTTATGACATTCTTGCTATTTTGAGATTTTATGCCGTAATCGGCGTCTGTCGTCAATATGACGCACGGCTTGTGCGACCATTCCAGTCTCCCTGCGCTCAGAGGTGACATTGTGAGGCCCGGTACGCTTAGAATGGCGTCTTTGAACAGCGCGGCCGGCCGCGACGCGCAACGTGCGCCGAAAACGCCGGGCCGGCGCGCGGTGCTGCCGGCATCCACGCCCGGCGCCGCAGCCGCCGCGCTAGCGCGCATGGAGTCCGCTTACCCGATGGCCAATACCCCTCAACTCCTCGCTGCGGTCGATCTCGGTTCGAACAGCTTCCGGCTGATCGTGGGCCGGGTCGAGGAAACCGACGCGGGCAGCCAGATCTATCAGGTCGATGCATTGCGCGAGCCGGTGCGCCTTGCGGCCGGCCTGTCGAGCGACAAGATGCTCGACCGTGCCTCGCAGGTGCGCGGCTGGGACGCGCTGAAGCGTTTCGGCGAGCGTCTGCGCGACTTTCATCCCGACCACGTGCGCGCGGTCGCGACCAATACGCTGCGCATCGCGAAGAATGCCGGCGAATTTCTCGGCGAGGCGCAGGCCGCGCTCGGTTTTCCGATCGAAGTGATCGCGGGGCGCGAGGAAGCGCGCCTGATTTACGCGGGCGCCGCGCATTCGGTGCCGGCGAGCGCGGGCCAGCGGCTCGTCGTCGACATCGGCGGCGGCTCGACGGAATTCATCATCGGCTCGCACTACACGCCGATCAAGATGGAGAGCCTGTATATCGGCTGCGTGAGCCATAGCCGCGCATTTTTCCCGGCCGGCAACGTCGACGAATACACGATGCGCCAGGCCGAACTCGCGGCGCGCCGCGAAATCCAGATCATTTCCGCCGAGTACAAGAAGACCGGCTGGGAGCAGGCGATCGGCTCGTCGGGCACGGCGCGCGCGCTCGCCGAACTGGTCGAGGCGAACGGCTTCAACGATGCGGGCGTCACGCACGGCATTTCGCGCGGCGGCCTGGAGAAGCTCAAGCGCGCGCTGATCAAGGCCGAGAACGTGAACCGCCTGAAGCTCGTCGCGCTGAAGGGCGACCGCATACCGGTGCTCGCGGGCGGGCTGTCGATCATGATCGCGGTGTTCGACGAACTCGGCGTCGATTACGTCGACACCACCGACGGCGCATTGCGCCTCGGCGTCATGTACGACCTGCTCGGCCGCTCGCAGCACGAAGACATGCGCACGGTCACGGTGGAGGGCTTCATGCGCCGCTACGGCGTCGATCGCGCGCAGGCGGGGCGCATCGGCGATCTGTCGATGAGCTTCTACGACCAGTTCACCGAGCCCGACGAAGAGCGCCGCGCGGAAAACCGCATGTTCATCGGCTGGGCGGCGTCGCTGCACGAGATCGGGCTCTCCATTTCGCATAGCGCCTATCACAAGCATTCGGCCTATATCGCGAGCAATGCCGACATGCCGGGTTTCTCGCGTACCGATCAGGCGCGCCTCGCGGCGCTCGTGCTCGGTCATGCGGGCAAGCTCGGCAAGCTCTCGCAGGCGCGCGACGTCGAATGGCCGCTGCTGTTCTGCCTGCGGCTTGCGGCGCTGCTGTGCCGCCGCCGCGCGGACGTCGGCCTGCCGTGGATCTCGGTGGCGCAGGCCAACGGCGGTTACGAGGTGCGCTTGCCGAACGAATGGGTCGTCAACAATCCGCTGACCGATTACAGCCTGATTCAGGAAGCGGCGGAGTGGGAGAAGGTTGGGATTCCGTATCGTGTGGTTTATACGGAAGATTGATGGGCATGCGAGGCCGCGCGTCATGTCGCGGCTTCATGTCCTTGCCTTCGAGCGTTTCGTTTCAGTTCGCGCATGAATGAAAAAAGCCCGGCATTTGCCGGGCTTTTCGTTTGCGGCGCGCTCACACTGCCTGCTCAGCGCGGCAGCGCGTCGCCGAGGAAGTGGCGGGCATAGCGCGCATTGATGTCGGACAGACGGAACAGCGTCAGGAAGTCCGCGGTGTTGAAGTCGGGGTCCCATGCCGGTGCGCCGCAAATCTTCGCGCCAAGACGCAGATAACCCTTCACGAGCGGCGGCGGGGCCACGACGGCGCCCGTCTGCAGATCGTCGACCGGCAGCGGCGTATGCGGGAACGCGCGATATTCCGGCGCGGTCAGCGCATTGTCGCGCAGCGAGCAGTACAGGTTGGCCGCATAGTGGCCGCCGTCGACCATCGCGACGCTCGCGCAGCCGAGCATCGTCTCGTAGCCGTTGTGCTTCATGTACGCGGCGAGACCGGCCCACAGCGACATGATAACCGAGCCGCTGCGATAGTCGGGGTGCACGCACGAGCGGCCCACTTCGACCATCTTCGCGCGCAGGTGCGTGAGACGCGACACGTCGAATTCGCTTTCCGCATACAGGCGGCCGATGCGCGCGGCCTGGTGCGGCGGCAACGCGCGATACGTGCCGACCACCTTCAGCGTGTCGAGATCGCGCACGAGCAGATGATCGCAGTACGAATCGAATGCATCGACATCGAGGCCCGTGGGGCCGGACAGGCGCGCGCCCATTTCGTCGGCGAACACGCGGTAGCGCAGATGCTGTGCCTCGCGCAATTCTTCGTCGGTACGCGCCCACGACACTTCCAATCGATGCTGGGCGGTGACCGTTTCCTCGGCGCGCGGCAAACGGCGCGATTCGAGGAGCGAAGCGAAGGGCAAGGTGGGCGTCGGCAGTTCTCGCATTGGCGGTCCTGATCGAAAAGAGTGTGAAATTCTTTTTTCGCCAATGTAGTAACGCCGGGTGACGCTTGCATGAAAAACCGGTGACGATTGGATGACTGCCCGTAAGCCGCTCGCGTGCGCTTCCCGATGTTTGGGTGTCCGGAGGAAGCCGCGTCAGACCAGCTCGGGACTGATCGCGGCCCGCAGGACGGCCTGTTCCGCGCCGTCGCGCTCGCGGCTCGCGATCCACCAGACGCCGGCTTTTTTCAGCGGCCAGCTCGCGGGGCTATTGCCGAGCAACTGCGCGGCGACGTGGCCGAGCGTCGGCTGGTGTCCCACGATTACAACAGTCTGCGCGATGCCGTCGGGCCAGCCGGCGGCGTCGAGCACTTCGCGCGCGCTCGCGTTCGGCGCGAGTTCGCGCACTACGCGGTACTGGTCGCTGAGGGTCTCGGCGGTCTGGATCGTGCGTATCGCCGGGCTCGCGAGCACCACGGAGTCCTCGGGCAGGCGGGCGCGCAGCCATTTGGCGACGCCTTGCGCCTGCTTGCGGCCGCGTGTCGTGAGCGCGCGGGCGAGATCGCTGGCGGCGACATCTTCGGCTTCGGCGTGACGCCAGAGGATCAGGTCCATGTATGTCTCCTTGAGGGGCGCGCGACGGTGGCGGGGCAGCGGCGGTGCCGGATGCGGACACTGTCGCATGTGTGGATGACGGTTTGCAAGACGAGGGGGCCTGGCGGAAAGGGGCTCCGGTTCGCGATCCTGGAAACATTGCTTGCGTATTGCCGCGATGATGCTTAGACTTAATCTGTAAGGCAGCTTGGCAGCAAGTCAAAATATGGCCTGGTGTCAGGCGGCGGCATAGATCGAGGAGACGCGATGAAGATTGCTTCGGTGGAGACGACCATCGTTCGCCTGCCGTTTTCTCACGGCGGTTCGCCCACGGGCTTTGGCGGGACGGTCTGGGGCACGATCGACGTGCTGCTCGTCGAGATTCGCACGGACGATGGCCTGAGCGGCTGGGGCGAAGCGTTCGGCTTCAACGTCGATCCGTCCACGCAGGCCGCGATCGATCAGATGATTACGCCGCTCATCATCGGCGCCGATCCGGCCGAGCTCGACGCGATCTGCGAGATGCTGGAGAAAAAACTCCATCTGTTCGGCCGCAATGGCCCGGTTACGTACGGCATATCGGGTATCAACATCGCGTTGTGGGATCTGGCCGCGAAGGTGGCGGGCCAGCCGCTCTACAAGCTGCTCAACCCCGCCGCCGAAGTCCCGGCCCTGCCTGCCTATGCGAGCCTGCTGCGCTACGGCAACCCGCGGGACGTGGCCCACAATTGCTCGCGTGCATTGGGTGACGGCTATCGTTCGCTCAAGCTTCATGAGATCGAGCCTGCCAACATCGAGGCGGCTCGCAGCGCCGCGGGGGAGGCCACGCGCCTGATGGTCGACTGCAATTGCGCCTGGACGCTGGACGCCGCTCGCGAGATCGCCGGGTCCTTGCGCGCATGCAACCTGTACTGGCTCGAAGAGCCGATCTGGCCGCCCGAAGACCGGGCGTCGCTCGCGGTGCTGCGCGAAGACGGCGCCGCGCCGATTGCGGCCGGAGAGAACGTGGCAAACGTCCACGGTTTCGCCGATCTGCTCGACGCGCGCGCGCTCGACTTCGTGCAGCCGAGTGTCATCAAGTGCGGGGGCGTCAGCGAGATGCTGAAGATTTTCGCGCTCGCGGATCGGGCCAAGGTGCGCATCGCGCCGCATTCGCCGTATTTCGGACCGGGCTTTCTCGCCACGCTGCATCTGATCGCGGCGTCCGGACACGACGACGTGCCATTCGAGCGGCTGTATGTGGACCTTCCCGAGAATCTCTATGGCGACTGGATTCATCCAGTCGACGGCATGCTGCGCGTTCCCCAGAATCCCGGGCTCGGAGTCGATCCCGATCCCGCTGTCATCGCAAGATTTCGCAGCTGATCGTTTTCTTCACGTAAGGACTGCTTGATGGCTATCATCGATTTCCGGGCTCGCCCGCCCACGCCCGAATACCTGCGCGCGCTGGAGCTGCCGCTCACGCAAACCGTGATGCGCAAGCTCGGCTCGCCGCAGCCGCAACCGCGCACGATCGACGAGTGGATGCAGGACCTGACGCGGCTCGATGTCGAGCGCGTCGTATTCGCCGGCCGCCAATCGAGCGGCACGAGCGCCAATGACGTCACGAACGAATACGTCGCCGAAGTCATGCACGGCTATCCCGATCGCGTGGTGGGGCTGGCGGGCATCGATCCTCTGCTCGGCATGCGCTCGGTGCGCGAAGTGCGGCGCGCGGTCGAAGAACTCGGCTTGAAAGGCGTCGCGCTCGATCCGTACGGCGGCCGCATCGCCGCGAATGATCGGCGGCTCTACCCGATCTACGCGAAATGCGCGGAACTCGGCGTGCCGGTCGTGATAACGAGCGGTCCGCTGCCGTTCGCCGGCCCGCGGCTCGAACACGGCAGCGTCCTGCCGATCGACGACGTGGCCTGCGATTTCCCTGAACTCACGATCGTCATCGACCATTCCGGCTGGCCCTGGGTCACCGAAACGATCGCGCTCGCGTTCCGGCACGAGAACGTCTATGTCGATACTTCGTTCTACTTTCATCTGCCGGGCTGCGCGCAGTTCGCCGAGGCCGCCAACACCTGCATTCCCGATCGCATCCTGTTCGCGAGCGGCTTTCCGGTCGTGCCGATTCCGACCGCGCTCGAACGCGTACGCATGCACCCGTTCTCGCCCGACGCACTCGAAGGCGTGCTGTACCGAAACGCGGATCGCCTCTTGCGCAAACTCGGCATCGTGGGAGATTCAAAGTGAGCGCAATGATCGTACTGAGTGACACCGTCGGCAGCGAGCCGTTCTGGCAGCGGGTCGTGGCCGCCGCCAATGCGGACGACGACTTCCGCCAGCGCGGCGCGCATCTGCGCGAGCTGGCGTTCGGCTTCGAGGTGGGCGGCCGCCGTATCGGCCTGCGTATCGAGCGCGGCAGCCTCGCGCTTGTCGAGCCGGATGCGCCGGCGTTCGTCGTAGCGGGTCCCGCTGACGAATGGGCGCGGCTCGTCGCCGGCGAGAAGCCCTACGGCGCGGCCATCAACGTCGTGCACGGCCAACTCCGGGTCAGCGGCGACGCCCTGGCCGCGACGTGGGCCAATCGTCCGCTCTGGCAGCTGTTCCGGTTGACACGGCACCTGGTTGCCTCTGGAGATTCCCATGACTGAAATCGTCGGACGCTACGTCGATGTGGACGGCGTGCGCACGTACTACGAAAGTGCGGGCAGCGGTAAGCCGATCCTGCTCATGCATACCGCGGGACGCGAGAACCGCCAATGGCAAAGCGTGATGCAGCGCCTCGCGCCGGAGTTTCATTGCGTCGCGCCGGACTTGCCGGGGCACGGCAAAAGCTGGCCGCTCGCAGGCAACGTCTGCCTCAGCGATATCGAGTCGATCCAGGCCTGGCTATGGCGTTTCGCGCAGACGCTGGGGCTCGAACGCCCGGCGGTGATGGGATGCTCGATCGGCGGCAACCTCGCGCTACTGCTGGGCGCTCGCCATCCGGAGGTGCGGGCGGTGATCGCCTTGCAGGGCGCCGCGCATACGCCGACTTTCACCGACGGCGCGCTCGAGATGATGACGCACCCGCAGGTGAACCTGATGCACGCGAATCTCGACTTCTCGATGAGTCTCGTGGGCTCCGCCGCATCGGACGAGGCGCGCGCGTTTTCCGAATGGGGCGTGCTGTCGATCATCCCGGTTGCCCAGCAAGGCGACCTTCGTGCCTACGCACATTGCGATTCCAGAGCGCTGCTGGAAAACGTTCGGTGTCCTGTGCTGATCGCGCGCGGCACCGAAGACTGGCTCGTATCGCAGGACATGGTCGAGGCGGCGCGCGACGGCCTGACCCAGGCGCCGCGCGTCGAGCTGCGCGCATTGTCCGGTCTTGGACATTTCCCGCATCTCGAAGACGCGGAGCTCGTTGCCGGCATGGCGGGCGAGTTCCTGCGCGAGATCGGCTGACGACACGACAACACACATAGAAAACGGAGACCTGCATGTTACGCCGATGGATCATCCTGTTGCCGATCATGATGGTGACATTCCTGATCGCCTTTCTCGATCGCACCAATATCAGCTTCGCCATCCCGACCATGGGGCCGGAGCTCGGGCTCACGGCCAGCGTGCTCGGCTTCTCGTCGGGCGTGCTGTTTCTCGGTTACGCGATTACGCAGGCCGCCGGCGGCTGGCTGGCCGACCGGGGCCACGCGAGATCGCTGGTGGCGGTGCTGATGGTCGCATGGGGCATCGTTGCCATTGCGCAGGGCTTCGTGACCAGTGCCACCCAGCTCGTGATCGTGCGCTTTCTGCTCGGTCTCGCGGAAGGGGGCATTTTTCCGACCTTCCTCGTGATCGTGCGCGCCTGGTTCAATGAACGGGAGCGCGCTCGCGCAAACGGCATCTGGCAGTTGTGCTATCCGATTTCAGCGGCGGTCAGCGGGCCGATGGCCGGCCTGATTCTGCAACACGGAAGCTGGAAAACGCTCTTTATCGTCGAAGGCATTCTTCCGCTGGTGTGGGCGGCCGTCTGGCTATGGGGCATGGCGGAAAAGCCCGCCGTCGCGAAGTGGCTGAGCGATCAGGATCGCGCCGCGCTCCTGAAGCATCTCGCTGCCTCGGATTTGGCGTCCAGCGCGGCCGCCCGTCAGGAAGCGACGCGCGAGGTCGTGTTCGAGCAGTTGCGCTCGCCCGCCGTGATCCTGATCTTCTTCGTGTTGCTGTTCTGGAACATCGGTTTTCTCGGCTTCGTGATCTGGCTGCCGAGCGTCATCAAGCAATACGCGTCCTCACTCGATTCTGTCGCCCTGGGCTGGTATAGCTCGCTGCCGTTCGCGGTTTCTGTCATTTCCTTAGTCATCCTGTCGAATCTCGCCGATCGGGCCGTGAGCCGGCGCGGCTATGCCGTGTGGCCGCTGGTCGTCTCGGCGCTGGCGCTGATCGTGGGCGCGGCCACCTATGGGAACGTGTCCTTCGGTATCGCGATGCTGCTGCTGACGATCGCCGCATGTGGCATCTATGGCGTGTATCCGGTCGTCTGGTCGATCGCCACCGATGCGGTGCCGCCCGGCGTGACCGGCATCGTGATGGGGATCGTCAACATCGGCGGCGTGCTTGGCGCCTTCGCCGGACCGTATCTCGTCGGTTACGCACGCTCGGTATCGCCGTCGTTCGCATCGGGACTCGTGCTGATGGGGGTGTGCCTTGTGGTCGCCGCCGTTTGCACCTGGTTCGCGAGCGCGCCGGACAGCTTGCGACAGGCCAATGCGGTCCGGCACTCCGCCTGATCCCTTTCAACATCGAACGGACTGATACCCGCATGAAGCTCGCAAGTTTTCGCGTCGATGGACGCGCGTCCTATGGCGTCGTCGAGGAAGACCGGATTATCGACGTGGCGCCGATTTCCTCCGAGGTCGGCGCGACGCTCAGGCACGCGCTTGCGCTTGGGCGTTTGCCGGACATTGCCCGTTGGGCGCTTGAGTCCACGGAGCATTTGCCGCTCGACCAGGTAGACATGCTGCCGGTCATTTCCGATCCCGGCAAGATTCTGTGTGTCGGCATCAACTACCATGCACATGTGAAGGAAACGGGCCGCGCGCTGCCGTCGCATCCGATGATCTTCACGCGCTTCGCCGATTCCCAATGCGGCCATCTCGGCGCGCTCGTGTGTCCGCACGAGTCCACGCAACTGGATTTCGAAGGCGAGCTGGCCGTGGTGATCGGCCGCGAGGCACATCGCGTGCCGTCTGCACATGCACTCGAATACGTCGCGGGATATGCGTGCTACAACGACGGGAGCATTCGTGACTGGCAACGTCATACGACGCAATTCACGCCCGGCAAGAATTTTCCGTCGACGGGCGCATTCGGCCCCTGGCTCGTCACCGCCGACGAGATTCCGGACCCCTCGAATCTCGCGTTGACTACCCGTCTGAACGGCACGGTCATGCAGCGCGCGAACACGAGCGACCTGATCTTCGGCATTGCGGAGCTCATCGAGTATTGCTCGTCGTTCACGCCGCTACGACCCGGCGACGTCATCATCACGGGCACGCCCGGTGGTGTCGGCGCGTTTCGCGAGCCGCCTGTCTGGTTGAAGAAGGGCGATACAATAGAGATCGAAATTTCCCAGATCGGCACTCTCGTCAATACCGTCGCGAACCATCCATGCTAACTGACGTCTTGCGCGCATCGTCATATCGCGCTTCCTGTGCCGCGCTTCATCGCGAGGGATTGCATGTGCAACGCGCCCGGCAGATTGGGGTCATCCGTGTCTAATGCGCCGTCCTTTGCCGGATCGATCGAAAAGATCGGCCGCCGTCGTGCCGTCGACGAGGTGCGCGAGCGGCTTATCGCCAGCATTCAGTCCGGGGAGTTGGGCATCAACGAGCGGCTGCCGTCGGAAAACGAGTTGGCGCGGCTCTTCGGCGTGAGCCGGCCGGTCATCCGTGAAGCGCTCGTGAGTCTGGACGCGATGGGCCTGACCGTTGCCAGAAGCGGGTCCGGTACTTTCGTCGTGGCCACGGAGGTCAAACCTGAACTCGTATTCGGCGGCTACGCGCCGGCGCATCTGAATCAGGTGAGGCGCTACGTCGAGATTCCATCGGCCGAGGAAGCGGCACGGTGTTGCAGCAAGGCGCAGCTTGACGAAATCGCATCGATTCTCGACCGGCTGGAGAGCGAAGACGACGCCGCGAGCCGTAACAAGCTGGACGCCGATTTTCATGTGGCGATTGCCCGGGCCACCGGTAATCCGCTGCTTGCCAAGATCATCGGAAACTTGCGCACCATGGTCGAAGAAGAAGCCTTCACGGCGGCCCGTCTTCCGCAACGGCGCTCGCAGGCGCATAGCGAGCACCGCGCCATCTATGCGGCAATTGCTGCGAGAGACCCCGCGCTCGCGAGGGCGGCCATGACCGCGCATATGGATTCGATCGATCAATCGATCGCCGATCTCGAGGAGAGTCCGCGCAAGCAGCGTGGTTGAGTTGGGTGGGCGGGTACCGTCGTTTGAAAAAGCCGTGGCGTGTTGCATCATGATGCGGATGCGTCGACACGCGTTACCGTCGCTCGCCCGAGCCGCGCTCGCCCGCACGGCTAGTGAGCGGAGCGGGCGAGCGCGAACAGCGATTACTGGGTCAACACCAGTGACGAGATGACCTTTCGTTGGGTCGGCGTTGCCGGCGAGTTATCCGACGGATGAGCGACGTCGGCCCCGTTGACGATCATGGCGCTGGACCCGCCGCCATCCAGATTGATGGCCTTGCTGGCGCCAAGCCATTGCATGACGTTTGCCGTTTCCTGGATGGTCGTCCCGATGGACAGTCCGGGTTGGCGCCCATCTATTTCCACGAGAAGAATGGTGCCGTCGGGTGTCGTGCCGATCATCGTTCGCGGGTTGCGAGCCATGAACCAGCCCCAGTACCAACTGCCGGTGCGATCGAGGTTGCCGAAAGTGGGCGAGAATCCCTCGGCCACGGCGGATTGCTGGACCGTTGCGGCGGGCAGCAGGGTAGGACCTGCCGCTGCCAGCGACGTACCTTGAGCCAGCGTCATCGGTCCCGCGTTGGACTGCACGTTTTGCGTCACGTTGAGCGAGGCGCCGTTGGCCGCATTCTGTTGCAGCCATGCCGCGCTTGTGCCGAGCCCTTGAAGAACGTAGCCACCCGGCGGAGGCGGCGCTCCCAGAACGGTACTTCCGGAAACCACGGCGCCCTTGCTATCGACCAGTACCTCATAGGTTGCTCCCGAGTAGCCGGGGTCGACGTTAGTGGCCGATGTCAGGCCGCCGTTGTAGTTGCCGTCATACAGCACGAGGTCGTTGTAGTTCGTGCACGGATAATCCATCGCGGGCCCCGCGTTAGGCAATGCGCCCGGACTGCCGCAGTTGTAGACCTGTCCGAGAATGGAGCGGTTCTCTCCAAGGATCGACGCACTGGCCCCTTGACTGCTGGTGACCGTCGCCGTCGTCGACACGTTTTGCAGGAACGAGACCGACGGCGAGCCGTTGACCTGTGCGAACGAGACAGCCGGCTGACCCTTCACCGCCATGCCTTCGAGTTTCCCATTGGAGACGAGGGTGCTTGCCGTTCCGCCGGTCGCGAGCGCGGTTGCCGAACCGTATCCGGAGTTAATGGCGGCAAATGCGCCCATTCGCGCGGCCGTGGACTGAGGCGTTTCGAGACCCGCGGGGCCGATCATGCCGCCGGTGTCCGCCTGGTTGCCGCCTGCAATGACGTTCTGCAGATTGCCCTTGAAGGTGGGCGCGATGGCAAGGACATTGACGAGCCACGGGCCGGTCGACGAGGCATTGCCGTCGAGGCCGGTGTTGCGCACTTTGAGCGTATAGGCGTTGTTCGTCTGCTGCGCGATGGTCGTCGCGGCGGTCTGCGCGGCCGCTTGCGTAGGATACTGGCCCACGGAAACGTTGAATCCGAGTGGCGAACCGTCTGGGCCTGTACCCGCCGAGTCATAACGCACCTGATATCCTGCCGTCGCCAGTGCGGCGGCGGCAGGGGCCGCTGCGGACTGTGTTTTCGCGAACTGAACGGTGATCGTCCAGAAATCGCTGCTCGCTGTTTGACCGCGCGTTATCTGATAGTAAGTGACTCCCGTTTTCAACGGCGTGGTGGTGCGCGCTTCCTGCTGTCCCGAAGGGCCGAGCGGCAGTTCCGAGGCCGGCAATTGCCACGTTGCGACCGGAGCGGGAGTCGGCGCCGGCGTCGGCGTTTGCGTAGTATTGCCAGGATTGTCATTGCTGCTGCCGCATCCGGACAGCAAGACCGGGACGAGGACGATGACAGCGAGAGCCGTGGCGCGTAGGGGAAACGCGGGTCCCTGCAGCTTCTGAGCGTTTCCTGGCGGCATTTTCATTTTTTCCATGGGTATATCCAAAGGCGGTAAGTACAGCGGGGTCACGTGAAGGGAAAGACAGACGGACGAGCGGTGCATGACGTTGGTGCATCATGTTTTAGTATGTTCGAGTCTCACACAAACATGTGACGCGTTCGTGTACTTCTTACCTCGCCCGACAGAGACAACCGCGATCACCTGTAATATTCAGACTAGCCGGGCAATGGTTCGGCCTTCGGCGACCAACACGATTGCAAAATGAAAGAAACCAACGCACTCGGCCGCACGGTCGGAAATTCTCGTGGCCTCGATGACTTCCTTGAGCCCGGCGACCGCCGGCAGGGGAGAGCGGGCCTGATTTCGTCATCCGATGTCGGCTCTGCAAACCGCAACCGGGTGGTTCAGGCGCTGTTCGACCTCGGACCGACCAGCCGCGCAGAACTTGCGCGGCATGCCGACGTCAACCGGTCCACGATGACCGGGATACTTCAGCCGCTGCTCGACAAGGGCTTACTCGTGGAAGGCGAGCCTCTGCCGGCGAATAACGTCGGCGGCAAGCCGGCGCGCCCCCTCTGGTTCGCCGCCGACGCAAAGCCCCTGTGTGGCGTTCTGCTCATGCATGACGGCGTACGTGCTGCGCTCGTCTCGATGGACGGCCGCATTCGGGCTGAAAACTGGCTGCCGTTCGACTCATGCGACGTGCCGCAGTCCGAATTGCTGAAAATCATTTTCAAGTGCGTCCAGGCCACCCTGAAGCGTGCCGGGAGAGCGCCCTTCGGCATTGGCGTGGCGGTGGCCGGCATGGTCGACACCGACAGCGGATCGATCGTCGATAACGCCATGACGCCGGGTCTGGGTGGTCTGCGGATTCGGGATGAAGTTCAAGGTCGCTTCGGCTTGCCGACATTCGTCGACCACCATCCGCGTGCTCTCCTGCTTGGAGACAGGTGGTTCGGCGCGGGCCGAGGGAAAAATAGTTTCGCTGTCCTGTACGTTACGAAGGGTATCGGCTCCGCGCTCTTTCTCAATGGTCGCGTGCTGCGCGGGCCGAAGGGAACGGGCGGCGAACTTGGACATACCCGTGTGCACGTGGGCGGAGCCCTCTGCCACTGCGGACAGCGCGGCTGCCTGGAGACGATCGCCACGCTCGGATGGCTTCGCCGCGAGGCCGGCTCAGTTGGCCTGAGCAACGCCGACAAGCTCGATTTCAGGCTGTTGACCGATCTGGTATCCGGCGGTTCGTCCGATGCCGACTTGCTGCTAAGGAAGTTTGCCCGGAATCTGGCCTATGGCATCGCCAATCTTCAACAGATCGTCGCGCCCGGCATGTTCATTTTGCATGGGGATATCGCTGCGGGCGGGCAGACACTCCTCGATGCAATTGCACGGGAGGTCAATGACCTTTTGCCTTGGCACCCGGGAGCCGCCCTGGAACTGGTTCTGGGCGACGCGGGCTATCTTGCCGGAATGCGCGGGGCGGCTGGACTGGTGCTGGCGGAGATGCTGCAGATCGCGACCTGACTGGTTGCGAGGTTGGCCGAACCGTTCCTGATTACCCCCAACTATCCCCGCGCCACGACAGATTAGTTAATGATAATAATTCTCATATGCATTGACGATCAACTTCCGCCTGCTTACAATCTGATTTTTCCAATCGGCTGAAATGCAGCGACGAGACAGGTTCGCGCCGTCGATCACGCCGTGGTGAAGATATGTACTCCTGATTGACAACTTTTCGCTCGGCGCCCTGTGCCGTTGCGAGCCGTGTCTCGTCGATGGCGGAGCAATGCTTCATCGTCCGTTCCATGCCCCTCGTTTCACCGTGTATGCACCCAACCTTTCGCCGCCGACGCTCGGCCCAATCATCATCGACCCCAACGCCGTTTGCCATCGCCGCCGCCCTGGCTGTCGTGAGCCTCGGCTTGCCTTATGCGGCATGCGCATCGACGACCGACAGCGACACCGCGATCTCCGGCGATTCGGTGCGGAATGGGGCATCCGCCAACCCGACCCGTCCCGCGGCAAGCACCACGGCGGATAGCGGGCCCGGCAGCGAACTGAAGGCGATCGTCGTCACGTCAAAGCAGGAGAAAGCAAGCGCGTATGTAGCGAGGTCGATACAGAGCGGCCCGTACGCCGGACTCGATGTGCTGGACGTACCTGCCACCGTCAACGTCGTGACGTCGGAACTGCTGAAGGCGCAGGCGGCCTCCGGCCTCTATGGCGGTTTGCGTAACGTGGCGGGCGTCGTTCGACAGCAATTGAGCGGCATCGCATATGATCAGTTATCCATAAGAGGCATCTCGCTCGACAACCGTAACAGCTATTTGCTGAACGGCGTCCTGCCCGTGGACAACAACATCTGGATGCCGATGGAGAACAAGGAGCGCGTCGAAGTGCTCAAAGGCGCCTCGGCGTTGTACTACGGCTTTATCGTCCCGGCCGGCGTGGTGAACATGGTCACGAAGCGCGCCGGGAGCGATCCCGTCACTTCGGCCTCGATCGTGGCGGATTCGCACGGGTCCATTGGCGCACACGCGGATATCGGCCGCCGTTTCGGCCCCGACAACCAGTTCGGCCTGCGCGTGAATGCGATGGACGAGCACGTCGAAACGCCTATCGACGGCGATCGCGGCTTTCGCCGCTTTGCCAGCGTGGCGCTGGACTGGCGCGCGACTAACCGTCTTTCGTTCAAGTACGACCTCGAACACATCGACCAGAATGTCGTCGAGCAGGCCGGCATTACGCCTCTCGCCGCGGTCAGCGGTGTCATCGCGCTTCCGCGTTTGCCCGATCCTTCCACGTTGCTGGTTCCGAACGACAGGAAAACGAATGCAACGGCGACCAGCCAGTTGCTGCGCGCCGACTATCTCTTTTCGGACAACTGGCGTGCCAATGTGGAAGTCGGCCAGTCGATCACGCAGCGCAACCGCTGGCTATGGGTCTTCCAGAAATACAACGTCAACACCGGCGCGGGCACCTTGCAGGGCAGCCAGCAGGATGGACAGTTCTACGAGAGCAAGGTCGTACGCGCGGAAATCAACGGGCTGTTCGATACGGGCCGCCTTCACCATGACGTCACGTTTGGCGTGAACAAGACGTGGCAGTTTCAGCCCGATTTCACGACTTATTACTTTACGGCCTCGCAGAACCTCTACAACCCGATCAGCATCACGAACCTGAAGCCGGCGGGATCGAAGGCGTTCTATGCGCAGCACACCTCGAATAGCGGGGCCTACGTATTCGATCGCATCGACCTGACGCCCTGGCTGCAATTCACGCCGGGCCTGCGTTACGCTTCGTATCATGCCACGCAGGCGTATACGCCCACGCAGGACGCCAATCACGTTTCGCCGGCCGCGAGCCTCGTGTTCAGGCTCACGCCGCAAACCAGCGTCTATGCGAGCTATATCGAGGGGCTCGAATCGGCAGGCAGCGCGCCCGCGACCGCGGCGAATGCCTATCAGGTGCTGCCTGCCGCCGTGAGCCGGCAGGAAGAGCTCGGCGTGCGCCATCGCTTCGACAATGGCGGGCTTTTCTCGGCGGCGCTGTTCCAGATCCGGCAGCCGGCCGCCAGCGCGAATGCCGACAATGTCTACGCATTAAACGGCGTGGGCCGCTACCGGGGAGTCGAATTCTCGTACCAGGGCGACATCACGCGCGATCTCTCGATCGTGACGACAGGCATGTGGCTGGACGCAACGCTGGTCGATAGCACCGATCCGACCACGCTCGGCAAGCGCCCGGAGAACACGCCGCGTTATACCGGAAGCGTCTTTCTGAATTATCGCGTGCCGCACGTCAACGGATTTTCTGTCAATGGCGGGGCGTATTTCGTCGGCTCGCGTCCGATCAACGATGCGAACCAGGCCTACATTCCGGGCTATACGTTGTTCACGGCAGGAGCCCGCTACGACACGAAAATCTATGGCAAGGCGGCGAGTTTCCAGCTCAACGTGGAAAACGCCTTCAATAAGCACTACTGGGCGTCGGCCGGGTCGAGTCAGTTGGGTATCGGACTCGAACGCACCGTCATTCTCACCTCGACCTTCGACTTCTGAACCATGCCGGCTTGCGTGCCGGCATAAACCTGCTCCTGCTCATCATGCTTGATTTTGCTTTCCGTGTCTGGTCCGCTGCGACTCGCAGCTCTCATTCCTCAGCGACGTCCCGTCATCGGGGCATGCGGTTTGCCGCGCTCGTGTTCGCTGTGAGTGTCGCTGGTTTTTCTCACGAGGTCATGGCGCAGTCCGTTCCCGCCGGCTCGCCGCCCGGCGTCGCGCTGCACAAGCGCGTTCTCTACGTGACCCGGCTTTCCCATCGCGATCGCGAGGAGGATGACAAGGTGCGGGCCCACCTGGAATCGCGCGGGATGTCGGTCACCATGGTGGACGAAAACACGCCGGCAAGCGCGTCGAATGGCATGGATCTCGTGATCATCTCTTCGGTCGTCAGCGCCCGCGACATGGTAAGCACGGGCTTTCGCGACGTGCCGATCCCGCTTCTCACCTGGGAGTCCGATCTTTACGATTCGTTGCGCTTCACCGGCCAGAAGAAGGGGGAAGACTTCGGCGAACTGCAGAAGGAGCACTACGTGAGCGTGGTCAACGCGCCGAGCCCGATCGCCGGTGGCGTACCCGCGGGAAAGCGTTGGGTCTATCCGCGTGATGACGAGATGGGGTGGGGCAGGCCAGGCCCCGGCGCGACCGTGATCGCGACCGTTCCCGGTGAACCGTCCCACGCCGTCGTGTTCGCCTATGAGAAGGGCTCCACCATGGATTACGACTTTATCGCCCCGGCACGGCGAGTCGCGCTGTTCCTCGGCAACCGGTCATTCGAAAAGCTGAGCAGCGATGGCCAGACACTATTCGATGCGGCCACGGACTGGGCGCTCGGCCAACCATCGTCGCCGGCAGCGCGTCAAGCTGCTCCATGAAATCGCGGGCACGGCATTCACTGTGCAGGAATAGGAATGCCCCGGACAACCGTTCTACCTGATCGAAAGATGCAAATTTCTACTCGAGTCGCCGCCGCGAGTACCGGCAATACGATCCGCGCCACCACGCGCTCGCGCCGCAGCCAGTTTCTCAAATGGCTGCGCAAGATACATGGCTGGGTCGGTCTGTGGGGGGCCGTCCTTGGGCTGCTGTTCGGTGTGACGGGCATATTGCAGAACCATCGGGCCGTTATGAAATTCCGCGTAGGCCAAGGGCCCGTGGTCTCGACCGTACAGTTGCCGGTTGCTGCCGGCTCGCTGAACGACCCGCGCGATTTAGGGAAGTGGGTTCGATCCGGGCTTCATCTCGACCGGCCGCCCTCCAGCGTGTCGCGTCAGCCTGCGCAGCCCGTGACCTGGGGAGATCAATCGGTCGTCCAGCCCGAGCGCTGGACTGCGCGATTCATTTCCCCGCGCTACTTCGTCAACGCCGAATATTGGAAAGGCGGCACATTCGTGTCGGTCGAGCGGCGGGAGCAGGGCGTCATCGGCATGCTGGAGGCGTTGCACCGAGCCAATGGCGCCAGCGCCGGATGGGTCCTGCTCGCCGACTCCATCGCGGGGAGCCTCGTGCTGCTGTCGCTAACGGGCGTGATTCTGTGGACCGAGCTCAATCGCAAGCGCACGCTCGGGGCATGCCTATTCTTTGGTTCGATCATTGCCATGATCGTGTTTGCGCTGGAATCCGTTTGACGGAGCCAGAAAAAGAAAAAGGACTTATGGCGAAACGCCATAAGTCCTTGATTTTCTTTGGTCGGAGCGAAAGGATTCGAACCTTCGACCCTCTGATCCCAAATCAGATGCGCTACCAGGCTGCGCTACGCTCCGACAAGCCAAAGATTATAGGTGGAGCCAGCCGATCGCGTCAATCGTTTGGTCTGTTTTGGTCTATATGTACCCCTCGGCGCAAGGCAAAGAACCCGGGCCACGAGCCTGAAACATGCAATACCCCGCGCGCACCGCCCCCCGCCACTCGGCGCGCAAACTCATCGCGACGCCGAGTGCGGCTTGATCCATCGGGAGCGCAATCCGGGCATCCAACGCAGCGGTTCGAGCGCCGCCAGATCATCGTCGCCGGGTGCCTGCGAATGCGGCGCTCAATGTCGCGGCCACTTCCAATGCGGCATATGCAGATGCTGATGCGTCCAGTGATGCAGCATGCCTTCGCCGTCGTGTTCGCGCCGGTAGGTTTTCGATTCGAAAACCGACAGCGCCACCAGCACGAGCAGACCTACTGCGAGTCCGATCAGACCTGCGATCGATTCAGCGTCCATGGCAGTCTCCTGAAACGTTCGGCCATGAGCCTATAGTAGATCAGGGCACGCGAAATCTCACGAAATGGCCGCTCGGGCCTGCGCGCGACGGCGTCATGCCGCGCGCTTTGCGGGTAGACTCTCGGCGCGCCGGCGGACGGTTTGTCCGCCTACCTTTTGCTCCGGAGACGACTGCCGATGATCCGCGTTCTAACCCTTGCCTTGCTGCTGTGCGCCGGCGTTGCCGGCTGCGCGGACAATCCGTCCGGCCACCACGGCGGCCCGCCGCACGATCCCGCCGATTACCACGGCGTGCCGACCGACGATCGGCCGCCCTCGATGGTGCCCGCGCCGCCGGCGGAGTGAGCACGCTGCGCATGCCACGCGGGTCGGCGCCGGCTAGCTACGCGTGAAGCGGCGGGGCGCGCGTTAAAAATGCCCATCAGGCGCGCCCATAAGAAGCTCAGGCAGGAAGCGCAGCCAGCAAGCGTAGCGAGAAGCCGCACGGAAAGACCGCTGACAAACTGACCAAGAAAGCGTGACAAAGAAAGCGCGCGAAGCGCGTCAGCGAGCGAGTCTGCGAAATGAAAACGGCGAGGGGAGAGAGGCGAAGTGCCGGCGCGGGCACGCCGGCACCTCTGACCCGCGCTGACTGTTCGCGCGGAGAGCACGGGCTGAAATCATTCTAGGGTGCGTGCGTTATGTGATATGTATGCGCTTGTTTCAATCCGTAACCGGCTGTCGTCCCGCGAAAAACCGGCGCAGCGCAGCGTTCCCGATTTCGCGCGCTCGCGGCGCGGCCGGGTTGCGGCGCAATAAAGAGATATTCGACACAAAGAGATACGCGACGCGCTATGCTGCCGCAATCCCGCGCGAAACGCGCGGCAAATAACGCACGAGCGTCACCCCGCGCGCGGCCATGAAGATCAGCAGCGCAAGCCACAGCCCGTGATTGCCGTACCACGCGAGCAATGCCGACGATGCCGCGACGAATACCGCGAGCGATACCGCCATCGACAACATCAACTCGCGCGTACGCGTCGCGCCGATGAACACGCCGTCGAGCAGGAAGCCCCACACCGAGATCACCGGCGAGAGCGCCGCCCACGGCAGATAGGTGTCGGCGGCCGCGCGCACCGCCGCCTGATCGGTCAGCCGCCCGATGATCCACGCGCCCGCGCCCCAGTAGACGAGCGCGAATCCCACCGCCCCGATGGCCGACCATAGCGCGGTGATCCTGACCGCCTGCGTGAACGCGCGGCGGTCGCGCGCGCCGATTGCCGCGCCGACGAGCGCCTCGGCCGCGTGCGCGAAGCCATCGAGTCCGTATCCCATGAAGGTCTGGAAGTTGAGCAACAGAGCGTTGGCCGCGAGCGTCGCATCGCCCTGACGCGCGCCGAGATGCGCGAACCAGCCGAACGACGACAGCAGGCACAGCGTGCGCACGAAGATGTCGCGATTGAGCACGACGAGCCGCCTGAGCGCCGCGCCATCGAATACGGCGGCGCGGCTCAGCTTCGGCAGGCCGCGCGGTCTGCCGTGCCACAGCAGGGCGAGGCCGAGCACGAAGCCGAGCGCGTCGGCGGTTGCGGTGGCCGCGCCGATGCCGGCCACGCCCCAATCGAATGCATAGACGTAGAGCAGCACGGCGACGATATTCACGCCGTTGATGAACGCCTGCGACAGCAGCGCGAGCCGCACCCGCTGCGTGCCGAGCAGCCAGCCGAGCACGACGTAGTTGCCGAGCGCGAGCGGCGCGGCCCAGATGCGCGCATGGCAATAGATCTGCGCGTGCCGTTGCACGGCATCGCTGCCGCCGATCAGGCGCAGCGCGCAGCCGATCAGCGGTGCCTGCAATAGCAGCACCGCCGCGCCGATCGCGGCCGCCATCAGCAGCGCGCGCACGACGGTGTTGCGCAGTTCGTCATGGTTGTCCGCGCCGTGCGCCTGCGCGACGAGGCCCGTCGTGCCCATGCGCAGGAAGCCGAAGCCCCAGAACACGAAGTTGAAGAAGAGCCCGCCGAGCGCGACGCCGCCGAGATACGAGGCATCGTCCAGATGGCCGGCGACGGCGGTGTCGACCGCGCCGAGAATCGGCTGCGTCAGGTTGGCGAGGACGATCGGAAACGCCAGCGCGAGCACGCGCCGGTGCCAGCGCACCGGCAGCGCGGGCGCGAGGGGGCCGGCGGTTTCTACCGTGTCGCTCAAGCGCGTTCCTGCACGCAAACCCACGGGGACACGACCACGGCCCAGAGGTCGGGGTCGCGCGCCACGAAGTCGGCGGCGGTTTCGGACTGCACGCGCTCGACGAGGCCGGCGGAGAGCCATTGCGTGACCTGCGCGGTGTCGTCGCTGGCGATCGCTTCGGCGACACTCACGAGATCGAGGTCGCGCGCGACGCGCAGCAGCATGCCGCGCGCAAAGAAGCGTTCGAGTTCGCTCCAGCCGATCTTGGCGGTTTCGCCGAGCAGCTTGGCGTACAGGGGGCTGTGGGGGGCGTCGTTGGAAGTCATCGTAAGCGGGGTCGAACGGGGTCGTTACTATAAACCATCGGCGCGGGCTCGCCGGACGGGCCGCAGGTCCGGCTCGTGCGGGTTGGCGGAGCGATGGCTGCGATGTTTATCGAAGCCTTCGATTCCTCCGTCGATTTCTGATGCCCGGATTTTGAACCTTCAGGTTATTGGATTCAACGGCGCGATCGGGCGATGCGCGCAACCGTTGCATACGCTTCGCCTGTGATGCAATTGTCAGATTGTGGTCCGATTGAGTGAACGGGAAACACGGCTGAATGTGGATTAATCATTTGTCGGTAGATATACCGATATTAATATTTCGCTATTCGCGAATTTCGCAATGAAAAAGGTAAAATGACTTATTTATAATAGACGAATAAGAAATCGGCCTGTTGCGTGCGTTGGCGCACCAAGTTTATTCGGTATCGAGAAAGTCGGTTTCGGGCTGGGCCTATTAGTCAAAATCGGCCAATGATCTTTTGTCAGTTGTTTTGTGGCCGATTTCCGTAGACGTGGTCAGCCCTTTGGCAGACGGCGCACGCCGGAAATTTCATTTATGTGATTTGTCCCGCTTTAGATCAAACAGCCGGCGCATTTAGCCAGGCTCATTGCGACATTTCCGGTTCGCGATTTGCGGAATCCGTACGGCCTGTCACATTGACCGCAAAAATAATGGATTGCGCTTGTAAATGCAGGTTGTTAGATTTCGTTCTGGCGCATGGTGAACCGGTCCTTTGCCGATATGCGCCGAACCCCCGTTAGCCCGGCTCCGTGCCGGGCTTTTTTTCGCCGGATGCGTGGGGATTTTGCCGGGCGGATTTCGCTTCCTTCATTGCGAATTCACATCCGTCACCGATCATGGCCGATTATCTTTTATCGTACGGGTCATGACCTGGCTGATCACTTTTCTCGGCGTATGGCCCATTGCGCTGGGGCTGTTATTGCGCTTTGCCGTGCGCATCGATCCGCGTTCCGGACGCTGGCGCCGCCGCTAACCGGTGAATAGGCGATTGCGCTCGCCGGCACAGCCTGCGTTACTGTTTGCAGCGCACCACCATCGAACGGTTTTTCACGTTCGCGCCGAAAATCCCGCCGATCGAGCCGCCCGACGTCGCGCCGTTGTCGACGTCTTTCGACACCACGTCGTAGCCGTAATTGCCGCAGACTTCGCCCGCGCGCTTGTAGCACTCGGCCCAGCTCACGCTCGCGTCGCTGCCGCTGCAGTTGATCGCGAAGCCGGTGTCGCCGCTCGGCAGGTAGGTCATCGTGGTCGTGCTCGAGCAGCCGCCGAGGCCGCCGAGCGTCAGCAGGCCAAGACCGACCGCCGCGGCCGTCGCGACGCGCGCCAATGCGCTCTTCATGTCAGATTCCTTGCAAATAACGAAAGGGGCGGCTGCCGCAGCGAGGCCGCCTCGAATTGAGCGTTTATAGCACGCGGGTTCCCGCGCCCGGTTTGCCGCGTGCGTGCCTGAGATGGCACGCATCGCGCACGATGCGAACGCGCAGTGCACCGCTTGCCTTTAGCGCGGCGGTAGTTCTTTCGACGGATCGATCGAGCGGCCCTGATAGCGCAGTTCGAAGTGCAGCATCACGCGATCCGTGTCGGTGTCGCCCATTTCGGCGATTTTCTGGCCGCGCTTGACCGATTCGCCTTCCTTCACGAGCAGCACGCGGTTGTGCGCGTAGGCGGTCAGGTAGTCGGCGTTGTGCTTGAGGATCAGCAGATTGCCGTAGCCGCGCAGACCGTTGCCGGCGTACACCACGGTGCCCGACGCCGCGGCTACGACCGGCGTGCCGGCGGCCGCGCTGATGTCGATGCCCTTCGAGTTGGCGCCGTCGAAGCGGCGGATCAC